>NZ_JAQVNX010000144.1 GCF_028702905.1 Methanofollis sp. | reverse complement strand
CGATTCTCGCCATATCCCATCACCGGAGGGTGCCGTGTGTGCATGGGGTCAGACATCGGGCTTCGGTCGGTCTCGGACCGTCGCACTCCGGGATAGGTGATCATCTACTCGGTATGTTATTTAAAGAGTCGTATTTTATCTGCGCACTTATATCGTACTCCCCATCTTTTTGAAGGAGTATTTGTCGCGTATCCCGGCTCCGATACCTCTTCTGCGGTTTTTTTGAAAAAAATAGATATTTTCAGCCTGTCCAAACCTCTCGTTTCCTTTTAAATCTGAAAAATGGGTTTATTTATGGAAAAAATTGGTAATTATGGGTTGATATTCCTGGCTTCACCTGAGAAGGGACGAAAAGAACCGTCCTGCGAGTCCCTGCCGCAGTCCGATCGCCCTGTTTTCGCACATCTCATGGCAACAGTAGCAGCGGATGCAGGCCGTTTCATCGATTATGGCCCTGCCCTCCTCGATGCTGATCGCCGCGACCGGGCAGGCGCGGGCGCACCTGCCGCAACCGGTGCAGTGTTCGGGGTCAGGCACCGGCGTCGGCCTGATCTCCGTCCCCCGCCGGTGGAGGAAGGAGAGGATCTGCCTGTTGAGGAAGGGGACGGCCGGGGCTGACGGGTGGGTGGATGCCTTCCTGAAGTCGGGCACTGTCACGGCCGCGGGGTCGTCGCCGATCACCCCGACCTCCCTGAAGTCCGGGTTGACCCATCCGCGCTCCGCGGCACTCCTGATAGTCCCGATGTCGGCAGGGTCCATCCCCATCAACCGGGAAGTGACGATGTCGACCGCCGTCGCATTCGCACCCGCAAGGACGGCGCCGATAGGCCGCGGCGACCCCGACATCGGGCCGTCCCCTTCCATACCGACGATCGCGTCCATGATATGGAGGGCCGGGTGCACCAGGGTGTTGAGGTCGAGGAGCATCCCCGCAAACTCCTGCGGGTCCCTGAACCTCGCGTGGAAGACCGGTTTCTCGAGGCCGGGGATCACGCCGAAGAGGTTCTTGACGGCGCCTGAGTAGCCGGTGAAGAGGTGGGTCTTCGCCTTCGAGACGACGACGACCGCGTCGGCGTCGAGGGCGGCGTCGATGATGGAGAAGCGCTTCATCACCTCACCCTCGGGGAAGGGGACGGTCGTCGACGAGGTCGCGGTGGAGAGGGAGACCCCCGGTATCGCGGCCGCACCGGCAAAGCCGGACTTTTCATAGGCCCGCTCAAGGTTCTTCCGGGTGTAGCGCGTCCCCGCCCCCGGGGAGTCGGCGATGACGACCGTGCAGCCGTGGTCTGCAAGCAGATGTGCGACCGCCTTCACGACCGCAGAGTGGGTGGTGACCGCCTGCCTGGACTCCGCGCCCATCAGGAGGTTGGGCTTGAGGAGCACCCGGCTCCCCCGCGGGACGAAGGCCCCGACCCCGCCGATGAGGCCGACCGCCCGCTCCACCGCGGCATAGACCTGTTCTTCGTCGTACGTCCGGCAGTGGACGAGGGCGACCTCTTTTGCCGGGGGGTCTGCTGGCGTCATCGTACCAACTCATCTCTTTGTGGTCGGAAAAAAGGATCTGCACCTGGCGGTGTGGGAGTTCGGGATTGACTTTTTTCCATGCGAACTTTAGAGAAAGGAAATGGATCTGGATTGGACCGGGGGGCTGCCGCCCCCCAGACCCCCTGCCATTAGGATAGGGACGGAATGATAATTCCTCTCATCCTGCCCTGCCTTCCCCGGACCAATCCTGAGCGGGGGTCCGGTGGATGCGACCGAAGGGAGCCTGAGAAAACGGAAAATCGAAGATTTTCTCGTTCAGGCACATCTTTGATGTGCACTGAGACGAAGTCTTCGAGGCAGTCCCCCGGCGAACTGTAGAGGAAGGCGGTGGATCCGCGCGTCTTCTATGCTGAAATCCCTTCACCGCTCTTCGCGGACCATCGTGATCGCTTTCTTCGGGCAGACATTGGCGCAGACGCCGCAGCCCTTGCAGAAGTCGAGGTCTATGTTGAGTTCCTCGTCGATCACGCCGTCGGGACAGTGGATAGCGCAGATCCCGCACTGGTTGCACTTCTCCCTGTCCACGACCGGGCGGAAGACCCGCCACGACCCGGTGAGCCCGCAGGCCCCGGCCTTCGGTCTGCTCAGTGCAAGCCGCTCTCTCATATGACCATCTCCTTGTAGGCGGCCTCGGCCACCTGCACGTTCCGCTCGTCGGAGAACATCTCCCTGATCGCCTGCTTTGCCGACTCGAAGGAGACGATGCCGAGTTTTGCCGCCGCCCCCAGGAAGGGGGTGTTCACGATCGGCGTCCCCGCGATCGCCAGGTTCTTTGCCAGGGCGATGCCGGTGAGGTCGACGTGGTGCGCGGCAAATCCCGGGAACTCGTGGGGGTGCTCGGAGTTGACGAGCACCTTCCCGCCCGCCTTGAGGCCCTGGAGGACGTCCACCGTCTCCATCACCGAAGCGTCGAGGACGACGACCATGTCCGGGTTCCTGATCTGGGAATAGATCTTGATCGGGGCGTCGTCGATCCGCACAAAGGAGACGACAGGTGCGCCCCGGCGCTCTGCCCCGTAGAAGGGGCATGCGGTTGCGTGCTTCCCGTCCCTGAACGCCGCAAGGGCGAGGAGACGGGCCGCGGTCACGCCGCCCTGCCCGCCGCGGGAGTGGATCCTGATCTCGTACATTATTCGCTCACCCCGAACCACATCTCTTCGCCGATCTTCCGGTCCCGCACGAAGCCCGCGATATCGTCGTACGTGACCTCCTGGCCGCCGAGACCGGCGATCACGTTGTAGCACTCGATGCCGGTCTTCGCCTTGATCGAGGCCGCCACCACGCCTCCGAAACCGAAGGAGTAGTCGCGGTCGATGACCACGACCTCCTTCCCTTTCAGGTCGAGGTCGGGGAAGGGCCTGAACCAGCGCAGCCGCATCGACCCGGCCTTGATACCCTCCTTGCGGAGGATGTCTATGGCCACCTCGGCCTCCTTGCCGAGGGTGCCCATCGAGACGACGACGACGTCGGCGTCCTCGCACTGGTAGTCCTCGGTCGGGCCGTATTTCCTGCCGAACCGGCGGGCGAACTCCTCCTCTGTCTCGCGGATCACGTCCCGTGCGTCCCGCATCGAGCGCTCCATGTCCCACCTGAACTTGAAGTAGTCGGCAGGCCCGGTCATGGGGCCGTAGCCCATCGGGTTGTTCACGTCGATCGCGTACGGCAGTCTGATCGGCGGGATGAAGTCGCCGGGTTCGACGGTGTCCAGGGACTGCATGATATGGGAGAGGGAGAAGCCATCGAGGTTGACCATCACCGGCAGGAGGACGCGCTCGTCCTCGGCGATGCGGAAGGCCATCAGGGTGGCGTCGTAGGCCTCCTGGACAGTCCCGACATAGACCTGCAGCCAGCCCGTGTCGCGCTGGGAGAAAGCGTCCGTGTGCTCGGCCCAGGTGTTCCACCCCGGCCCGAGGGCGCGGTTCACGTTTGCCATCACGATGGGCAGGCGGGCCCCCGCGGCCCAGTGGAGCATCTCGTGCATGTACAGTAGGCCGTGGGAACTCGTCGCCGTAAAGGTCCGCACACCGGTTACCGATGCGCCGATACACGCGGCCATCGCCGAGTGCTCGCTCTCCACCGGGATGTACTCGGTCTCGATCTCCTTGTTGGCGACGTAGTTTGCGATCTGTTCGATGATCTCGGTCTGCGGCGTGATCGGGTAGGCGGCGACGACAGACGGGTGCGCCTGTTTCACCGCCGCGGCGACGGCCTTGTTCCCTGTCGAGATGATCAGCATATTCCTTCCTCCTCTTTCCTGATCCTCTCCAGGTTCTTGTTCAGGGCCTGCTGGAGTTCGGCGATGATCTCGGGGGTCGCCTTCTTGAAACGGCCCTGGCCCTTCAGGTATTCTTCGAGGGGCAGCGGGTTTTTCATCGCGGCCTTCGAGGGCCCGGAGACGGTCAGCTTCCCGTACTCCCTCTCCCAGAGCACCCACGACCCGGTCTTCACCGCGAGTTTGCCCATCTCGATCGTGCGGTCGGACTCGTAGCGCCAGCCCGGCGGGCAGGGCGCAAGGATGTGGATGAACTTCGGCCCTTCGATGGAGAGCGCCTTCTTGACCTTCTTGTACAGGTCGAGGGGGTAGGCGCTGCACGCCGTCG
>NZ_JAQVNX010000143.1 GCF_028702905.1 Methanofollis sp. | reverse complement strand
AAGAATGTGCGGCAGTGAAATACGAGGTGAAGAAATCGCGGTTCTACGCCCACCTCTATGAGATCGACGCCCCTTCAGACCTTGACGGCATCCTTGCGTCCCATGGGAAGGAATACCGGAACGCCGCCCACCACTGTGCGGCCGTCAGGTTCCTGGACGGTGCCGTCCCGGTCGAGTCCTTCAAGAACGACAGGGAGGTGGGGCATCCGGGCAAGGCCCTCCTCGAAGTCCTGAGAAAGTACTCCCTCGACAGTCATGTCCTTGTCGTCTCCCGCGTCTTTGGCGGGATCAAACTCGGCCCCGGCGGTGTCACCCGGGCCTTCAGGGACGCGGGGGAGGGGGCGGCGTCACGCTATGTCGATCGGTGACGTCGCCCTGCCGGTACCACCGCTCTTTTCTTCACGGCCGCCGACCTCGATCTGTGAAATCGTTCGTGTCTGCATGGCTCTCAGGCATCGTGGAGCGAGAAGACGTGACCCACGCCGTCGGGGGGACCGAACTGTCCCTGATGTGGGAGGAGGTGCTCGCACCTGCCGGGCGGGAGCGGGGCAGGGCCGCGGTCACCCCTGGCGAGATCGAGGCGACCTGCACCGCACTCGGTGCTGCCCTGACAGAGGCTGACCTGCTTGCGACGATCGCCGGATCACTCGCCCTGTACTCCATCACCGATATCGAGGCGATGATGCGGAACTTCGAAAAGAAGACAGAGACTCTTGACCCCGCGTACCGCCGCCGCCTCATCCCGAAGGTGAGGGAGGAGACGGTCGGGGCATACCACGACCTCCTCCTCCTCTGCAGGGATGGGACAGTGCCTGAAGGCCCGGTCGCGGCCGACCTCCCGGCCTATGCGGCGATGGTCGCCGCCGCCTGCCGCACGCGGGTGCAGGCCGGAAAAGCCGTCGACCTCTTCTTTCTCAAGTACCTGCTCGCCGCGTTCACGATGTACGTCCGCGGCCGCCCGGCGCACCCGGTGGGAACCCCCTTTCCCGGCGGGCTCGAGGTCTATGAGGAGGGTGGGGAGTATTACTGCCCTGTGCGGGAGAAGGAGGGCGACGTCCCCTACTCCCTCTGCCCCTTCTGCCCGGCGCGGCAGGACACGGGCAGCCGCGCCCTCCACGGCGCCGGTGCAGAGGAGAGGATAGAAAAAAGAGGGTTCATCGAAGAGTCACGCCGGAACTACCATGGCTGAGGGAGCACCCGACCCGGCGAGGGTGATCCGCCCCTCTGTTGTCGGGGTGAGGGGCGTCTGCACCCTGACATATGCTTCGACGGTTTCGATGACCGTGATCCCGGTCCTGAGTTTCCTCTCATCGGGAATCGCGGCGAAGAGGGCGTACCCGTCCCCTCCTCCTGCAAGATAGTCGTTGACCAGGACAGTGTACTCCCGATCGTCCTCGACCGGCACCCACGCGTCGCCCTCCCGGACGAGGATGGATCCAACCCTCGACCCCTCGCACAAAACCTCCTGCACCTCTTTTCCGTCATAGACCGCGGCATATGCCGGCCTCTCCGTGTCGATGGTCACTCTCGCCCCGCCGACCTGGAGGAACCCGGACTTCTGAATGCCCCGGGAATCAGGGCCGAGGGCTGATGCGCTCATCTCAAGCATCTGACGCACCTCTGTCCCGTTCATTCTGATGACCACGACCTCGTTCCCGAAGGGGAGGACCTCGGAGAGCATCCCATGGGTGATCGGGCCTGCCGGGAAGACGCGGTCACCCCGGATCCCGCCGCTGTTGATGACGGCGATATCGGCCTCCTCGAACCATGCAAGCCCGGCATCGGCGATCAGGTCGCCGAGCGGCATCTCACGGCTGCGCAGGTCTGCCTTCACGGCGTCGACCGCCACCGTGCTCTCGCCGATCGCCTCCTCTCCCTGCTTTTCCATCGCCGCCCTGAAAGGTGCGAGATACTCGCTGACTGTCCGGTCGGACCCGGCCGCGCCGTCCATCGGCACCGTCTCCCACTGCCAGTCCTCGATCCCGTCGCCGGTGAACGCGAATGTCAGGACACCGAGGCGCTCGCCCTGGCTGCCGTCATGGACGATGACCGTCGTCCACCCGCCCGGACCCCCGACGCTCTCGCAGACATAGGTATGGTCATGCCCGCCGACGACGAGGTCGATCCCCTCGACCTGCCTGGCAAGGTCCTCGTCGCAGGCCGTGCCCATATGCGAGAGGGCGACGACGATCTCGGCGCCGTCCTCCCTGAGGGCCCGGACCTCTTCCCTGGCCACGCCGACATAGTCGGAGTCGACGGTGACATTGGGGCCGGGACTGGTGATGACGGCGAGGTCGGGGGTGATCAGGCCGAAGAACCCGCAGCGTATCCCGTCGACCTCGATGATGGTGGAGGGCCTGAGCACCGATGCGAGGTCCGGGTCGCTGACATTGAGATTTGCCGAGAGGAGAGGGAACCCGGCATAGCGGGTGGCATTCAGATAGTGCGCCGCCCCGAAGTCGAACTCATGGTTGCCCGGGCAGGCCGCGGTATATCCGGCAAGGCTCATGGACCGCAGTTCGGGTTCACCGCCATAGGCGGCATACAGGGGACCGGTCAGGTCGTCTCCGGCCGAGAGCAGGACCCACCCGTCGACATCTCTCGCGATCGTATCTTTTGCGCCAGCGATCCGTTCGATGCCGCCGACGGTCACGCCCGTCTCGTTTCCATAGGGAAAGATATGGCCGTGGAGGTCGGCCGTCGTCATGACGGCGATCTCTTTCCTGTCGTCCTGAGGGAGGAACGATGCCGCACCGAAGACGAAGAGGGCGATGAAGGCGGCGGCGAGGAGGAGCAGCCCGACCTTCATGCCGGGAGAAAGAGAAAATGTTTTTTTCACTCCTATCGATGCGGGAGGCCGGGAAATAATGGTTGTTCTTTTCTCCGGCAGGGCGGACCGTCTAGTACGACGGCCTGTCTGTGGCCGGGCGCATCATCGGCTGCACGTTCGCCCCCTTGAGGTCTCCGATGGCAAAGGAGAACCGCGCCCTGATCGAGGACGGGAGGCCTGACTCAGGGATGGAGACAAAACCGAAAGTGCCGTAGAAACCGACGAGGTCGAGGGTCGAGTGCATGTACAGGTCTTCCCCGCCGCAGGCAGAGACGAGCGCCTCGACTACCCTCTTCGCATACCCCCGCCCCCTGAACTCCGGCGGGGTGAAGACACCGTCGACCTCGAGGCCGTTCGGGTGGCGCCGGCACCTTGCCACAGACGCCAGGGTGCCCTCGACATGGAGACCGAAGATCCGGTCGGTCGCGGGGTCGGCCGTCTGTCTGTGGTAGTGCGTCCAGACCTCATCGACGAGGGGGAACTCGCGGGCGTCGATCTCCCTGACCGCGATGTCGAGGTCCAGGGCCGGGACGATGACGCAGACCGGCACCCGCGCCCTTTTCGCGACGTCCGCGGCCGTGCTTCCGATCGGGATATTGGTGATATAGTCGGTCTTCCCCAGGCGCGGCAGCAGCACAAGGGTGGCGCCCGTCTCCTCCGCGGCCGCACAGATCTCGTCGGCCGCCTCTCCTGTCCTGACCAGGGCCCTGACGCCGATCCCCTTCTCCTTGATCCTCTCTCCGATCTCCGCGAGGCGTCCCTCGGCGTCCCTGATCCGGGTGTCCATCTCCTCCTCGCTCTCGGCGCTGGTGATCACATGGAGGAGCACCGCCTCAGGCACCTTCAGGCGGGGGAGCAATGATACGACCTGCAGGGAGGGCTTCGAGAAGTCGACAGGGCAGAGGACGCGGGAGAAGAGTGCGTCTCTGCCCGCGCCTGCCGGCCTGACGATCAGCACGTGGGTCTGCGCCCGTCGCAGCACGCCTGCCGAGACGCTGCCGAGGAAGAAATCGCTGATGATGTTCCTGCCCCGTGCGCCCACGACGATGAGGGACGGCCTCTCCTCCCTGGCCAGGGCGAGGATGGCACCGGCAATGTCCCCGTCCACGGCCTCGACCAGGCGGTCGGTGGCGTCAAGGCCCCACCCGATGAGGGCGTTCCTCTCCTGTGCGAGCGCGGTCTCCGCCTCCCTGGCCGAGGGCGCATGGCCGGAGAGGAAAGGGATGCGAGGGGCACCGGCCTGGTCGAGGACATGGACAAGGATCACGTCCTGTGCGGTGGGGATCTCGGGGAGGCGTGCGGCCGTTGCACGTGCGTCC
>NZ_JAQVNX010000142.1 GCF_028702905.1 Methanofollis sp. | reverse complement strand
ATCCGATAAAGAGCGGCGACAGTGGGACCGAGGTCGCACGCCCCGGCCACACCCACAACGTCACGATCGGGTTCTGGAGGATGCTCTTCGAAGATCCACGCATCGAAAATCCCCACCTCCCCCCCTACCGGGACGTCATCTTTGCAGAGGCGGTCCGCGAGTACACGAGCGGGACCATCACCTCCCCGGTCTTTGACACCGGAATCGAAGGCGCCACCTGGAACGCCCTCTTCCGGGAGGCGACGACGCCCACAGGAACCTCCATCACGTTCGAGGTCCGGGCCTCGAACGACGATTTCACCGCCCCGGAGACGGGATGGGTAGATGTCGGCGACGCCTCACCGGTGACGACGGGCCTCCCGAAAGGGCGATACATGCAGTGGAGGGCGACGCTGACCACGACGGACAGCACAAAGACCCCGGTCCTCGACGCGGTGCGGGTGTATTACTACTGAAGGAGGGCACTAGAAACGACTGCGACATACAGGAACAGGCTGGCGGTTGCCTTCATCCTCCTGCCCTTCCTCGTCGCCGCAACCTGCGGGGCAGTCGTCGACCTCACCCTCGACGGCCCCGGAGCGGAGGGCATGGCCTTCCACACCCTCAAGCCCGGCGACACCGGCACCACAACCATTCTTCTCCACAACGATGGTAGCGAAGGCGGCAGCGTCGCCATCTGGGTCTCCAACATCACCGAGACCGACGCAAGAGCGGACGGCGCCATGCTCGACACCTACCTCCTCTTCTCCCTCTCGAACGAGCGTCTCGCATCCACCCTCGACCTTCCCGCACCCATCAGCACCTTCCCGCAGGAACCCGGCGGCAGTCCCGCCCTCACCGTGACGCAGCTGGACGCCGGCGCGACCGCCACGCTCACCTGGCACTGGGAGTTCACGGAGACAGGGACACCGCAGGACGACGCCCAGGGCGACACCCTCTCCTTCACCGTCCACTACACCCTCACCTCCTTCCCGGGCGAAGACACCGGCGGGGGAGGGCATACCCATTCCTTGCCAGGAGATGAAGACACGCACCACTCTCCCACCACCACCCCGGGAGAGAACCGGACAACACCGGCGACGACGACGGCAACCGGCGAGCAGGGGGACCCGGAGGAGCAGGTTCCCCTGGCGTGGGCTTTCCTGATCATGCTCCTCATCCCGGCCACGATCAGGTTGAGGCACGAGCCCGACCCCCGGCTGCAGGTGGCCGGCACCGCCGGCACGTTCATCCTCCTCGCCGCCGCGCTCCCCCTTGACTACAGAGTCCTCTGTCGCATTCAGCCGCCCGACGCCCTGCTCGCCGTCGCCGTCCCGGTCGCGATCCTTCTGATCCCGCTCACCGCCCGTTTTCTCCGGCACCGCCACCCGACGCCCCGCACCCTCTGGGCAGGGGAGTGCACCCTTCTCTTTCTCTCGGTGGCGGCAGGCTTCGGCCTCCTCGCCATAGGCGCCAGCCCCTTCGGGAGCCTGCTGGCCCTGGCCGCCGTCTACCTCGTCGCCCTCGGTGCCGTCCTCATCATGGAGAGGTAAGGCGGAAAAACCCGTACAATCGGCTGGAGAGGGCGGCAAATCCGCCCGACCAATGGGTTATATCAGAGGGACATGATAGTATAGTAGTTGGATGAGTCTTGAGAGGGATGTATCGGCGGCCGCCAGGCGGATCCGCGAGGCCGACCGGGTGACGGTCATCTCGCACATCGACGCCGACGGGATCACCAGCCTCTCGATCCTGATGCAGGCGATCACCCGCGCCGGGATCGAGGCGGCACCCGTCTTCGTGCGACAACTCGAGCCGCTGATGATGCACCACGTCCCGCAGGACGACACACTGAAGGTCTTCTCCGACCTCGGGGCCGGGCAGCAGAACCTCCTGGAGGAACACGGCCTTGCCGAGGACAGGGTCGTGATCATCGACCACCACGTCTCGCAGGACGTGAAGACGCCCTACATGCAGGTGAACGCCCTGCCGTACGGCCACACCAAGTTCTCGGCCGCGGGGGCGGCGTACCTCGTCGCCCGGGCCATCGACGACGACACCCGCGACCTCGCAAAACTCGCCGTGATCGGGAATGTCGGCGACATGATGGCCAGGGAAGACTGCGGGCTCATCGGGCCGGCACGGGCGATCGCCGACGACGGGATCGAGTACGGGAATGTCGAGGCACAGCGCGACCTCAACTGCTACGGCATCTCCACCCGCCCCCTGAACCTCTGCCTCGCCTACACCGACGACCCCTTCATCGAGGGGATCACCAACAACCCGGCCGGGGTGCGGAGGCTCCTTGCGTCCCTCGGCATCCCGGAGAGGACGCGGGAAGGGCGGTGGCGGGTCTGGGAGGACCTGGACGCCGCCGAGAAGCAGGCGATCTGCTCGGCCCTCGCGGAACAGATCGTCGCCCACGGCGGCGACACGGAAAGGCTCTGCGCCGAGGTCTACCTCTTCCCCGACGAAGCCGGGGGAACTGCCCTGCACAATGCCTCGGAGTTCTCGACCCTCCTCAATGCCTGCGGCAGGTGGGCCCGCCCCGCGGTCGGGAGCGCGATCTGCGCGGGCGACCGGGCCGAAGCCCTCAGGGAGGCCGGGCAGATGCTCACCCAGCACAGGGCGACGATCCGGGAGATCCTCACCTACATCCTCACCACCGGCGTCCAGGAACTCGACGCCATCCAGTACCTCCATGTCGGGGACAGGTTCCCCGACACCATCGTCGGGATCGGCGCAGGCATGGCCCTCTCGAAACTCGGCCGGAACAAACCGATCCTCATCATGTGCACCCTCCCCGACGATCCGACCCTCACCAAGGTCTCCATGCGGGCCGACGACAGGATGGTCGGCGCCGGCATCGACCTTCAGGCGGCCCTCATCGAGGCCGCCGGGCCCTTCGGCGGGGCGGCAGGGGGGCACGCCATCGCCGCGGGGGCATATATCCCGAAAACAGCAGAACAGGAGTTTGTATACCGTGTCAACCA
This sequence comes from Methanofollis sp., assembly GCF_028702905.1. Classification (NCBI taxonomy): domain Archaea; kingdom Methanobacteriati; phylum Methanobacteriota; class Methanomicrobia; order Methanomicrobiales; family Methanomicrobiaceae; genus Methanofollis; species Methanofollis sp. The sequence continues at coordinate 1,217 of NZ_JAQVNX010000142.1, read as the reverse complement.
GTGCATCAAGAGACAGCGCGGAGCGGCAGATCAGGGCGATTGCTGACTTCCAGTTCGGGAAAGGAGCCGGAGAGGCACTTTTCCAGCCAGGCTGCCGCATCGTCAGGTCGAAAACGCGGCGCGTCAGGCAGGTGATGCTCGGGGACGAGCGTATCGTCACCGTCCGCGCCCAGGACGGGCGGTTCACCCTCGGCATCACAGGCGCCCGCCTGCTTGCGGAGGCGCTCCCTGCGCCCGCGTACCGCGTCGTGATCGCGGACGAGGTCGCCGATTTCGTCGCCGACGGGAAGAACGCCTTTGCCAAACACATCGTCACAGCGGATACCGGCATCAGGGCCGGCGACGAGGTGATCGTCGTGTCCGGGGAGGACGAGGTGATCGCCACCGGCCAGGCACTCCTCTCGGGCAGAGAAATGGTGGCATTTGATTATGGAGTAGCGGTAAAAGTTAGGAAAGGAGGAAAGTAAGCGTGTTTCCAGGCGGTAAGATCAATCCGAAAAAGATGAAGCAGATGATGAAGCAGCTCGGCATGGAGATCGAGCAGCTTGAAGACGTGAAGAGGGTCGTCATCGAGACCGGCAAGGGGAACTATGTCTTCGACGAGGCCGAAGTCGTCGCCACGATCATGCAGGGTGCCACCACCTACCAGATCAATGGCGAGGCGAGGTTCGAGCCCGCCGCCCTTGAGATACCGGAAGACGACGTGAAACTGGTGATGGAGCAGACCGGCACCACGGCCGCCGCCGCCCGGGAGGCGCTCGCCGCCACCGACGGAGACATCGCCGGGGCGATCCTGCGTCTGACAGGCGCATGATCCAGGAAGGGGAGCGCCTCATCCTCGTCTCCGCGACGAGGGAATATTATGTCTCTGCAGGGGAGGGCACCCTCTCCACCGACCTCGGCATCCTGAAGCTCGACACCCTCGTCGGGGCGGCGTACGGCGACGTCGTCGCCACCCACCTGGGTACCGAGTTCATGATCAGGCGGCCGCGGGCGACCGACTTTTTCACCCACGCCGCACGGACAGGCGCCCCGATGCTCCCGAAGGACATCGGTATGGTCATCGCCTACACGGGCATGAACAGCAGGGACACCGTCCTCGACGCCGGCACAGGGAGCGGCATCGCCGCGATCTATTTCGGCGGCATCGCGGGACGTGTCGTCAGCTGCGAGGTGCGGCCAGAGTTCGCAAAGAAGGCCGAGAAGAATATCAGGGA
>NZ_JAQVNX010000141.1 GCF_028702905.1 Methanofollis sp. | reverse complement strand
CATGCCGCCAATATCATCGCCGCCCTGTACCTCGCCTGCGGCCAGGACGCCGCCCATGTGGTCGAGGGGAGCAGCGCCATCACCACCGTCGAGGAGACAGAGGGCGGCGCTTATGTGGCCGTCACCCTGCCTGCCGTGCAGGTGGGCACTGTCGGCGGCGGCACAGGGATCGACACCCAGGCCGCGTGCCTCAATCTCCTCGGCGTCAGAGGCGGCGGCGAGCCGGAAGGGACGCATGCAAAGGCTTTCGCCGAGATCGTCGGCGGAGGCGTGCTTGCAGGCGAACTCTCCCTCCTCGGCGCCCTCGCCGCCAACCACCTCGCCCGGGCCCACAAACAACTCGGCCGGGGCTGACCTTTTTTTCGGGGAGAAAAAAGGGTTCTGAGGGGGATTACCATCTCCCCGACCGGATGATGGGAGGCCACAAAACGACGAATGACCCTCTTCCGCACTTTCCGGCCTCGAACCCAGGAGAGGGGCGGCTGTCAGAGAAGTCGATCCACCGCCGCCCCTGTTCCTATCCTGATAGTGGGGGGTCCGGGGGGCTTTGCCCCCCGGCCATGACCCTTCAGAAGAACCACTTCATCATCACGATGGCGTCCTCGCCATTGGAATAGTACCCCGCTATAGTGAAGACCGGCTGGTAATCATGTCTCCGGTAAAAGGCCTGAGCATAGATGTTGGAGACCCTTACCTCCAGTTGTACGCCCTCCGCAAGATCGACGGCAAACAGCCTCTCGGTACTCTGGACGAGCATCGCCCCGATCCCGCGGTGCCTGAACCTTTCAGCCACTGCAAAGTTGCAGATATGACCGTACACCGCCTCGCCGGTGTCCTCGATCCCGCCGACGATGAAGCCCGCGACCTCCCCGCACGCGACCGCAACAAAGAAAGTCTCGGCCCAGCACTCAAGCGCCTGAAGAAAGGCCTCTTCAGTCCAGGGGTCCACAAAGGACTCACGCTCGATGGCGACGATGGCCGGGAGGTCCCCGATCACCGCTTTCCGTAAAAAAATCCCTGGCTTGGACATTGTTTGTGATCTACCTCTTGCACGAGGAAATATATTGACCTGAGGGAAAGTACTACCAGCTTGAACGATACGTGATCCCCATGGTAAAGGTATACCGTTTTTCAGGGCTGCGGCCCGAGCGCGCATATGCCGCGAAGATTGCCTCGGTGCCATACGACGTGGTGACGACAGACGAGGCCGCAGAGGTCATCAGGAAAAACCCGCTCTCTTTTCTCAGCGTGAGCAGGACAGACGCCATCCTCAGGGACATCCCTGCCGACGACGAGCAGATCTACGAGAAGGCGAGGGAGACCTTCCAGGAGATGCAGGAGAAGGGGATCTTCCGCCGGGACGACGCCCCGTCGATGTACCTCTACCGGGTGAAACAGGGGGGCAACCTCTATCTCGGGCTCGTCGCCTGCCTTGACGTCGACGACTACATCCAGGACGTCATCAAGAAGCACGAGCACACCCGCTATGACAAGGAACGGGACAGAACCCGGCACATCGACGCCACGAACGCCAACACCGGCCTCGTGGTCGTCCTGTACCCTGACGAGGGTGACATCTTCGGGTACATCGAGTCCATCCTCCCCGAGGGCGAGCCCGATGCCGTCGTCAAGACCGAGCAGGGGAATGTCCACGAGCTCTTCAGGATCAAAGACCCTGTCCGCCTCGCGCACATCGAGAGCCTCTTCGCCCGCGTGCCGGCCGCGTACATCGCCGACGGTCACCACCGCGCCAAGTCCGCGGTGACGATCGCCGGGAACCGCAGGGAAGCCGGGATCTATGAGGCCGAGGACGGCCGGTTCATGGCGATCCTCCTTGCCCATAAGAGAGTGAAGATCCACGGCTACTCACGGCTTGTCACCGACCTCGGCACGTACACGCCCGAGTCCTTCCTCGCCGCCCTGAAGGAAGGCTTCGAGGTGAAGGCGTACGGCGAGATCGACGACACTGTCTTCCGTGTGCCGCCCCTCAGGGAGGCCGACGGCCACCATGTCTTCCACATGTACCTGGGCGGTGTCTGGTACGAGATCACCTGCCCGATCGAAAACCCTGACGACCCGATCGGTTCCCTCGACGTCTCCGTCATCCAGAAGAGGGTGCTCGAGGGGATGCTCGGGATCACCGACCCCCGCGGCGACGCCCGTCTCCAGTACCTCGGCGGTGCCAGGCCTCTTGCCGACCTCGAAGAGAGGGTTGACTCGGGCGAGTTTGCCGTCGCCTTCTCGATGCAGCCTGTCGATGTCGAGACCGTGATGGAGATCGCGGACGCAGGCATGGTCATGCCCCCGAAGTCGACCTGGTTCGAACCGAAACTCCTCTCCGGACTTGTGATCCACACGCTCGGCGAAGGGAAGAAAGAGTAAAACAGTTTTTGAGGGGGGTCACCACCCTCTCGTATATTTTCCGGCGCACGGGATGCAGACGATCTTCCCGTCCTTGACCCGAGCCCGCGATTCGGCGACCTGTTCCCCGCAGACGGCGCAGGTGTACGACACAAAGATCCTGGCCTTCTCAGGCACGTCGGGCGCCACCTCCCTGACCGCAAAGACTTCGTCGGCAGGGCGCGTCAGGATGGCGGCACAGACGGCGTCGAGGTGTTCTCTGTAGGCCTCTCTCTCCGCGGGGGTCGCGGAACCGCCATGGATCTTCGCCCGCAGGGGGTGGAACGCGGGGTCGACGGCATCCACGGAAAAGTCGGGGCGGGTCATGATCCGCACCGCCTTCCCGCTCGTGCGGTTGATGAGGGTCCAGGCACCCTTGCCGAGGTCTCGGAGGATGAGGTTCCCTTTCCCAACGGTACATCCGGTGACGACCTGAATGCCGTCCACGCCGCAGGCGTCGTTCTCGACTATGGCCACAAGTTCTTCGTCGGGAGCACGGACGGCGCCGACCTTTTCCATCGCGATCTCGGCAGCACGGCAACCGAAGGCAAGGCCCGGGCAGCGGTGGCCGTGGAAGTGGACGGCCTCCTCGAAAGTGGGGTTCTGCATGAGGGGAAGGTGACACCTTTTGTAACAAAAGTATTACTGTCCCGGACATGCCAGAAGGCACCATTTCCGTCCGGACCTGGACAGGGGACACATCACCGACTTTCCAGACAACCACAGAGGCCTGCCTCACGCCAGGGCGGACACCATATCACCGATAAAAAGACCTTAAACTCGGATCAAAAAGAGATAATGCGCCAATACAGATTCAAACACTATTTATACTAATCTCCCTAAAATGGATCCGTGCTATGAAGCCCTCGCATACCATTGCCCTCCTTGTCTTCTGCATACTCGCATTCTCCGGGGTCTCTGGCTGCACCACTACATCCGCAGACGGAGCCGCAGGCGGCGGTATCAGGGACGTGACACCCTCCATGGCAGAGGAGAAGACACACCTCGATATCGCCCTCACGGACCTGGAGGTGCTTGCAGGGGAAGGCTTCGAGAATATCACCGGGATGGAGGTCGTCACGCTGAGCGGCACCGATGTCGCGCCCGCGGGCAACGCGAGCACCTGGGCGCTTGGCATACGGCAGGACGGCAAACCCTCGTTCCTCGTCTACTCACACGGCACCTGGTCGAGACTGAACTGGAACCACCCGCTGGACGGCGGGGAGATCTCCATGGACGCAGCCCTCATGCCCCGCGACCTCTATGAGATGCATGCCGACGAGATCAAAGGGATCGGGCCGGAGACAGACCTCACTCTCATGAACGGTACGTACACCATCAGGTCGCACGCTCCCACACCCGAGACTCTCAGTTTTGACGCACAGACCGGGGAGGTGGTCTGAACGGCCCTTGACAACGACTCAGCCATGCTCTCCCTCGACTTCCTGGCAGGATTCACGATCTTCCTCCTCGCCCTGATCGTGGCGGCGGGGATGGTGCCGGGGCTGCTCGCCGGCCTCCAGAGCGCCACCATCGACGATGACGGCGTCGCCTACCGGACCTCGGTGATCCTTGCCGAAGATCCGGGGTGGTGGTTCGACGAGTTCACCATGACCGGGAACAGCCACTGGGAAGGGGAGAGGACGGCGATGGACAGCGTGAAGAGAATGGGGCTTGCGGTCTCAAAGGAGACGCCGAACGTCCTCTCCATGGGAAAGATAGACGCGTTCTTCAATGAGACGAGGTATCAAAACGACCCCGATTTTTACCGGGAGACGGTCTTTTTCTCGGACTATCCGTA
>NZ_JAQVNX010000140.1 GCF_028702905.1 Methanofollis sp. | reverse complement strand
GATGCCCATGATCGCGTTGTCGTAGAAGAGGGAGCCCGGGTTCTGCATGTTGTAGCCGATCCCACCGACCTTTGCAGCCAGGTGGATGACGAGGTCGACATCTTTGACAGCAGCAACGCAGTTCTCCCAGGTGCGGAGATCGATCTCCCGGCTCCGCGGGACAGAGAGGTTCTCCTCTGCAACCCCTGCATCACGGAGGCGTTCTACAACCTTCGACCCGAGAAATCCTGCCCCCCCGGTGACAAGAACCTTCTTTCCTTCCCAGAATGTCATACCATCGCCCTGATATATTCCATACAATCTTCTGCCCCATCCCTTTTGAACGTGCCGTCAGTGTAGTTCTCCTTCAGCGAGAGAAGGGTGTCGAGGTCATCTGTCCACTCTCTGGTCTGGAAATCCTGCCAGGAGAGTGCCCGTCCCACACCCATCTTTTCGATGGGGTCGATGATGAACTCGTCCTCGGCAAATCTCTCCCGTCTATAGAGGAGCATCGGAACACGGGCACACATCGCCTCGGAGACCGTGCTGTATCCGGGCTTCGTGACCACAAGGTCGCACATCGCAATGTAGTCCTGCGTCTCTGTCTCGTCCTGCGGGATGTGGATCACCCCAGTTTCTCCGCAGGCGCGGTTGGAGGAGACGAGGACGGTGGCGCCCTGCCGTACCAATTCCCCGATCCCTCCCGGGAACGCTTCCACTGACCACCCGGTCCCGAGATAGACGAGGAGATCATCATCGGAAAGCCCGAAACGCCTCCGCATTTCCTTTCGGTTCCGCGTGACCTCCCGGCAGAGGAGGCCTGTCTCCCGGCGCTCCCTGAACACCCCCATCTCCTCATGGAGGGGGAGGACAAGCGCTCCTGTCGCACACCTGTAGGCCTCACGGATACGCTCGGTCTCGGGCGTTGTCCCGAAAAGGTGGGTATAGATCAGGTGCCAGGAGAAGTTTGAGAGCGCTATTCCCGGGATGCCGAGGTCGTCGGCGACGAGGAAGGGCTGCGGTGCGATGTCTGAGATGATCAGGTCGACTCCCTGCTCCCTGCAGATCCTTTCCTCTGCCGCGACGTACGACTCCCAGGACTGGATCCATGCCCTGAGCCTCTCCTCCGTCGCTGCTGCGTCCACGGAGACATTCTGCATTACGACGCCGATGTCGTTCTCTCCCCTGGTGACAGGGACGCCAGGGAGCGACCTCTCCATGAAGGCCGCAGGATACTCTGTCCTGACCGAGACCTCTGCCCCGAGGTCCCGATGCAGCCGCCTGATCAGGGCGATGTCCCGTGCCGCGTGGCCGTAGCCGTAATCGCTGGTATAAAATCTGATGTGTAGAGGTTTCAATCCGTCTTCCACCATCTGTCTGGATAGATCCTGGCAAGGGCGTCGTCGCCCTCGCCCGGGGGCTCGAGGCCTGCGGCCCTGAGGTCGGCGTCGACCATGATCCTGGTCAGGTCCCTGAAGGTGATCTCTGGCTTCCAGCCGAGTTTCTGCTCGGCCTTGCGTGCATCGGCGATGAGGCTCTCGACCTCGGTCGGCCTGAAATACTTCGGGTCGATCCGCACATGCTCCTCCCAGTCCAGGCCTGCGTAGGCGAAGGCCTCTTGGAGGAAATCCTGCACCGAGTGGCTCTCGCCTGTGCCGATTACATAGTCGTCAGGCTTCTCCTGCTGGAGGATCCGCCACATCGCCTCGACATACTCGGGGGAGTACCCCCAGTCGCGGCGGGCGTCGAGGTTGCCCATATAGAGGTACTGCTGTTTCCCGGCAAGGATGCTTGCGAGTCCCCGGGTGATCTTCCTGGTCACGAAGGTCTCGCCCCGGCGCGGCGACTCGTGGTTGAAGAGGATGCCGTTGCAGGCGAACATCCCGTAGCCGTCCCGGTAGTTCCTGGCCATGGAGTAGGCATAGACCTTGGCGCAGGCATAGGGGCTGCGTGGCCAGAAGGCAGTGTCCTCCTTCTGCGGCGGCGGCGTCGCCCCGAACATCTCGCTGCTCGAAGCCTGGTAGAACTTGATCCCGTTCCCGCTCTTCCGGATCGTCTCCAGGAGGCGGGTGGTCCCGAGGCCGGTGACATTTCCCGTGTACTCGGGGGTGTCGAAACTGACCCGCACATGGCTCTGCGCACCCAGGTGGTAGATCTCGTCGGGTTTGATATTGTAGATGATATTCGAGATCTGCTCGCAGTCGGAGAGGTCGCCGTAATGGAGGAAGAGGCGGGCCTGCGGGTCGTGGGGGTCCGCGTAGATGTGGTCGATACGGCTGGTGTTAAAGGTGGAGGACCGCCTGATGATCCCGTGGACCTCGTACCCTTTGTGCAACAACAACTCGGCCAGATAGGAACCGTCCTGGCCGGTGATCCCGGTTATTAGTGCCTTCTGCGCGATATCTGCCACCCTCTTAAAGCATATTCTGTTTGTTCTTGGATGTTGATATAGTCTGTTTTCTTTTCAGAAGGAAATCATTAATGGATCTCTCACCTTTCGTACGGTGTGTACTCTCTGTCACGCTATGCGGCACGCCTCATGGACCTCGACCCCGTCCGCCGGCAGAGCCTCATCAGCGTCGGATCGTCCATCGTCCTCACCGTTGTCGGTTTTGTCGCCACGATGTACTTCGCCCATATCCTCGGCACCGCGGTGTACGGGGGGTATGCCCTCTTCCTGGCATATTTCGGGATCTTCAATCTTATCGGCGACGGCGGGTTCGGCGGTGCGGCTGTCAAGAGAATTTCTGAGGGGAGCGAACAGGATGAATATTATTCGGCATTCTGTGCCCTGCGGATCGCACTCCTGCTCGTCTCACTTCTTGCCGTCCTCGTCGTACGCCCCCTGCTCATCGACCTTGAGGCATCGGGGATGGTCGTATGGCTGCTCATTGCCCTTTGCATCGGGGTATTCCCGGCCGTCATGGTGAGCGGGGTGTACGGCGACGGCATGGTCGGCGTGAGTCAGGCCGCAGGTCTGCTCAACACTCTGACCCGTGTTCTGCTCCAGGTCATTGCAGTCTTCCTTGGCTTCGGTGCGGCAGGACTTGCCGGGGGTTGTGTCGCCGGCATGTTTGCCGGCGGACTTGCCTGCCTGCCCTTTCTCAAACTCCATCTGGCGAGGTTCGGGCTGGACCATATCAAAAATCTCTTCACCTTCTCCTTCTGGACTTTCCTCTCCACCAGTGGGGCCATTGTCTTCTCATATGCCAGCACAATCCTGGTCGGCTACTTCCTGTCCCCCTCCGACGTTGGCATCTACCAGATTGCCTTCCAGTTCACCACCACCGCCACCTTCACGACGATGGCCCTCCACACAACCCTGTATCCGAAGATCAGCCGCTGGCATGCCGACGGCGCCCTCGACCGCGTCACCCTCTCCCTCGCGCGCGCTGTAACCTATTCTCTCCTCCTCGCGGTCCCGGTCGCAGTCGGCGGCTGGATACTCGGCGACCGCCTCCTGTACTTCTTCTATGGTGCGGGCTTTGCCGCAGGTGCGTCCGCCCTTGCAGTCCTCCTCCTCGTGCAGGTGGTCAATGTCTTCATGTACCTCCAGACGATGTGCCTCAATGCCATCGACCGACCCAGGGAGTCCTTCTATGCCACCGGGACCGCGGCGGTCGTGAACATAGTCCTTGACCTTGCCCTCATCCCCGTCCTCGGGATAGAAGGGGCGGCGATTGCCACCCTCGTGACGATGCTCGTCAATGCAGGGATCGCCAGATATTATCTTTCGAAACAAATCCCGGTAAAACTCGAACGCGGCCCGGTCCTCCACATCCTCCTCGCCGCCGGAGCGATGGCCCTCGTCGTCCTCCTCTACCGCCTCGCCATCCCCCTCACAAACGTCTTCATCGTCCTTGCCGCCGTCGCCCTCGGCGGCCTCGTCTATGGCCTCGTCCTCCTGAAGGCAGACCGCGGCCTCCACGACGAGATCCGGGACCTTGTCGTGCAGCTTGGCGCGCCCTGGCCGCGGTGGTTATGATCTGCCGGAGGAGAGATGCAAAAAATCTTTCGGCAGTTTACTCTTTTCCCGGGATCTTTATTTACCTGATAATTTTCTGATCCTCTGTGAACTGCTTTCTCAATCAAACTTTGATTTGATATGGCCCTGGAGATCCGCATGAATCGACACCGTTTTGTTCCTGGGAAGTTCAGCAGAGTATGACCGGAATCGTTAATATTCCAGCAACAGAATGGAATGCATGGCCGGAACAGTCGACACCATTCCTGGAACCTGGGAAGTGCA
>NZ_JAQVNX010000139.1 GCF_028702905.1 Methanofollis sp. | reverse complement strand
AACGAGAAATTTTCATCACGTATGCGTGAGCCAGGGGTTCATGCCTGATTCTACAAAGATATACTTTTCAAAAATCAAGCAGTTTCGGGAAAGGGGTTAAGAAAACAGATCCTTTAAGCCTCAGCCGAGATTTGAACTCGGGACCTTGTCCTTACCAAGGACACGCTCTACCAGCTGAGCCACTGAGGCACGGATGCATTACAATATAGAGTATATCCGGTATAAAAAAGTGTTGATAGTTCCAGATGCGAGATCAAATAATAAAAAAAGTATATTCGGGACATATGCCTCACAAATAGGGACGTATTGCAGAAATACTTGATCTCACCGCGTCAATGCCCTCGACCTCGATCACAGGCGTGATGCCGTTCTGTCCGACCGTCGCCATCACCGCGGCGAAATCGATGGTGCCCGACCCGATCGCCGAGTGGGTGTCCGCTGTCCCGTCATTGTCATGGATGTGGATATGATCGATCGGCACCTGCAGGAACGCGGGAAGACATCCCATGATATGGGCGTGGCCGACGTCGAGGGCAAAGCCCGCGCCGTCGGGGAGGGGGAGTTCGTCCGGAGTCTGGAGGAAGAAAAATTCCCAGGCCATATTCTCCACCGCATACCTGACAGACCGCTCTTCTGCCGCCGCGGAGAGGTGGGCAAGGGAACGGGCAAACTGCCTCTTCGCCCTCTCCCTGTCGGCCGCCCAGGCAAAGTAGCCCGGATGGACCACCACGTCGGCGTCCACCTCCGCGGCGATGGAGAAGCAGTCCTCGATCACCCTGACGCTCGCCTCTCTGATCGGTTCGAGGGTGCTTGCGATATTGACGCTCCGGGACGGCGCGTGGATGGAGTACCGGAGGTCGTAGGAGAGGAGGGGTTCGGCACTCTCGATATAGTGGCAGCCGTCGTCCATCACCTCGACATAGTCGGTCAGTTCGGCGATCTGCTCAAGGGCTGCGGGGAGAGGAAGGGAGTGGAGCGCGTAGGTGGAGACGCCATACATGAGAGAGCATTAGTCCTGAGGTTCATAAAACGCTTCCCGCACCCTGCGGCAACAGGTGGTTTCTTGCCCGTCCGCGCCCATACTCCCCCGGTGATTCTGCAATGCCCTATCGTCATCTCTTCGGCCCGGTCCCGTCGCGGCGACTCGGGGTATCCCTCGGCATCGACCTGGTGCCCCTGAAGACCTGTTCCTACAACTGCGTCTACTGCGAGTGCGGGCCGACGACGGCGCTCACCACCGAAAGAAAGGAGTACGTCCCGACCGGGGACGTGATCGCAGAACTCCGGTCCTATCTCTCGACCTCGCCCCGTCTCGACTACGTCACCCTTGCCGGGTCGGGGGAACCGACCCTCCACACCGGGATCGGGGAGATCATCAGGACGGTCAAATCCGAGTTTCCCACATACCGCGTCGCCGTCCTCACGAACGGCAGTCTTCTCCCCGACCCTGACGTGCGGCGCGCCCTCCATGATGCAGACCTCGTCGTCCCGACGCTGAACGCCGTCTCCGACGCACCCTTCAGGAAGATCTGCAGGCCGCACAGGAGCATCTCACCTAAAACCCTGATCGGCGGCCTCATCGCGTTTCGCAAAAGTTTTTCCGGGGAGATCTGGCTCGAAGTCTTCATCGTCCCGGATGTCAACGACGACGACGCGGAGGTCAGGAAGATCGCCGAGGCGGTGCGGGAGATCAGGCCGGACCGCGTCCAGTTGAACACCCTCGACCGCCCCGGCGCCGCCGCCTGGGTGCGTCCTGCCGACAGCCAGACACTCGAACATATCGCTTCCCTGATCACGGCGGCGCCTGTCGACATCGTCGGCGGCCTCGGGTCACGGGGTGAGATCGACAGTTTTCACCAGGAGAGCGCCGACACTATCCTGGCGCTGGTCAGGCGGCGGCCCTGCACACTCGACGACCTTGCACGGGCCACAGGCATGCACAGGAACGAGATCGGAAAATATCTCCAGTACCTCCTGGAAAACCATCTCATCGAAGCAAAAAGAGCGGAAAGAGGAATTTTTTTCCTTTCCGTGTCATGACTTCCTGATGTGCACGTCCATCTGCGGGAAGGGGATCTCGATCCCTTCCTCCCTGAACCTCTCGTCTATCCTCGTGTTGATGAAGTCCTGCACGTCCCAGGCCATATTGAAGGCCTTCGCCCAGACGACGAGGGTGAAGTTGAGGCTCGAGTCGGCGAACTCCAGGAAATAGACAGTCGGTGCGGGGTCGTTGAGCACGTACTCGGAGCGCTCGACCGCCTCGTTGGCGATCTCAAGGAGGATCTCCTTCACCCTCTTGACGTCCGAGCCATAGGCGACAGAGACCGGGATCTTGATCTTCAGCCGCACCTCGGGGAGGGCGTAGTTGATGATCACAGAGTTCGCGATCTTGGAGTTCGGGATGGTGAGGAGCTGGTAGTCGAGGGTCTGGATGCGGGTGCTCCTCGGGCCGACGCTGATGACGTCCCCGAGGTAATTGTCGATCTTGATCCGATCACCCATCTTGAAGGGCTTATCCATCACGATCAGCGCACCGCCGAAGAAGTTGGAGAGGAGGTCCTGGGCGGCGAGGGCCACGGCGACACCGGCGATCCCGGCACCGGCAAGGAGGGGCGTGATGTCGATATCGAGGGTGCTCAGGATGAGCAGGAAGGCGATGAACCAGATGACGTACTTCACCGCGATCTCAAGGACGTCGATGATCCGGTCGTCGACCTCGCTCTCTGTCCGCGAGGCCATCCACCGCCCGTACAGGTGGATGAAGTTGTACGAGAAACTCGAGGCCACCCAGGCCCCGATGATGATGTAGAAGGCATTGAGGTACTTCGAGTCGAGGATGTACTCGTACTTCGGCGGGATGATGCCCGACGAGACGATGGCGAGGTACACCGTGACGACGAGGATGGTGATGATGAGGGGTTTTCCCGTCGCCGCAACGAGGATGTCGTCGATCTTCGACTCTGTCTTTTCCGCGCGTTTCAGCAGCCAGTGATACAGCCAGTACAGGACCACCGATCCGATGAGCCCCGCAAAGAGGAGAAGAACAGCGTAGAGGGGGTCGCCCATAATGAGTACACTTATGCGGGGGTACACGTATTAACTATGAGGATTCCATGGCAACAGGAGACGAACTGAAGGCTGCGCTCCACGAGATCGTGGACCGTAACTATACGTTTATGCACATCTGCGGCACGCACGAGGCTGCCATCGCCAGATCAGGTTTGCGCAGTGTTCTTCCTGAAAACCTGCACATCGTGATGGGGCCGGGGTGTCCTGTCTGTATCACGCCGCAGGGAGAAATCGACGCCGCCCTTGAGTTTGTCGAGAAAGGGTGCATCGTCGCCACCTACGGCGACCTCCTCCGGGTTCCGGGCACGAAGGGCTCTCTTGAGTCCTGCGGTGGGGACGTGCGCGTGGTGCAGGGCATCCACAAGGCCGTCGAGATCGCGGAGAAGACCGATAAGGAGGTCGTCTTCATATCGGTCGGCTTCGAGACGACTGTCCCGACGGTCGCCGCGACCATCCTCTCCCACCCGCCCGAGAACTTTTCCATCCTCTCCTGCCACCGCCTCGTCCCGCCGGCGATGCAATGGCTCCTTGAACAGGGCGAGGCCTCCCTCGACGGCTTCCTCCTTCCGGGCCACGTCTGCGTGGTGGCGGGATACGAAGAGTACGAGCAGTTCCCGGTGCCGCAGGTGGTCGCCGGTTTCGAGCCCGAGGACATCCTCCTCGGCCTCCTGATGCTCGTGAAGCAGGTGAAGGAAGGGCGTCACGAGGTCGAGAACGCCTACCCGCGTGCGGTCTGCCGTGAGGGGAACACGAAGGCGAAGGCGCTCATCTCCGAGGTCTTCGACACGGTCGATGTCGAGTGGCGGGGTTTCCCGGTGATCCCGAAGTCAGGGCTCTGCCTGAAAGACAAATTTTCCCAATATGATGCCAGAAAAAAATTCGATATCGAGATCAAGCACGTCGAGAAGGTCTCGGGCTGCATCTGCGACCGCGTCCTGCGCGGGATCGCACAGCCGACCGACTGCAAACTCTTCGGGAAGGTCTGCACCCCGAGGACGCCGGTCGGCCCCTGCATGGTCAGCCACGAGGGCGCCTGCAAGATCTGGAACCTCTACCATGTCCGTCATCTCTGATGGCGGCGCAATCATTTTTATACCCGTCTGACCAACATATACAGGCCTGTCCCGGTAGGGTAGTGGACATCCTGAAAGCCTCCGGAGCTTTCGACCCGGGTTCGAATCCCGGCCGGGGCGTT
>NZ_JAQVNX010000138.1 GCF_028702905.1 Methanofollis sp. | reverse complement strand
TCTCGACCTTCTCCTCCACGGGGAGGACGTAGCGCGAGACCTCCAGGGTGAAGTCGTTCTCCGCGATCTCGTCGGTGGTCGCCACGGCGCTGAAGCCTTCGACTGTTTTGAAGGCGGTGTAGGCGTCGAGGATCGCCGCGATGTCCTCGTCTCTGAAGATGTTCCGCCCCCTCCCCGCCAGGAACAACCCGGCTGCGTCGATGAAGACCGTCCTGCCCTGCCTCTCCGCCGCCTTGCCCGCGGCGATGACGAGGACCGCAAACGGTACCGCCGTCGCGGGGAAGATCCGGGGCGGCAGGGCGATGACCGCCTCGACGCGGTCTTTGTTGATGATGTTTGCACGGATCTTTTTCTCCGTCCTCGCGCTCCTGAAGAGGATTCCCGCCGGGACGACGGCCACCAGCCTCCCGCCGTCGGCAAGGGAGGCGATGGCGTGGCTGAGGTACGCAAAGTCCCTGCTCGTCCGCGGCGGGACGCCGTAGACGAACCTGACATAGGGGTCGTGCTGCAGGACCTCAGACCCCCAGTCCATGGCGCCCGCGGGGACGGTGCCGAGGACCCGGTCGAAGAGCATGAGGCGCCGGTCGTCCTGCACGAACGATGGCGTCAGGATGGGGTCGCCGGTGGCGATGTGCACGTCAGGGCAGTTGTGCACGAGGAGGTTGAGGGCCGTGACCAGCCTGCTGTGGTCGTTCGGGGTCTGGGCGTAGAGGGTGATGCCTCTCGTCCCGTGCTCTCTGGCCGCCTCGGTCAGGACCGTCCCGTCCTGACAGAAGGGGTCGAGCACGGACGTCCCTCTCTCCGGTGCCAGCAGGCCGGCGAGGAGGCGGGCAAGATCGTGCGGGGTCTCGAAGGAGACCGGGCCCTCGCGGTAGAACTGGAGGAGCATCTCGGAGAAGGCCCCGGGGTCGGTGTCCTGGAATGAGAACTCCGAGATGATGGCGGCGGCCTCCCTCCAGAGACTGTCCCTCTTCGGGCTGAATATCAGGGTGTCGAACCAGGTCTCTCCACCGGGGTGTGCCTCTTCCAGACGGGAATATGCCGCGGTCAACGCCTCCCCCGGACTCTTTGCAGTGCGGATCTCGTCCCAGACCGGGGCGCAGGCAAGAAAGCCGGTGAGGTCGCCTGCGGCCCTCAGGTCTGCCGCGCGTTTGAGGGCGAGGAGACTGGTGAGGGCCTTCGGGTGGTCTCGTGCGTCGAGGTCGCTCTGGAGCAGGGAGACGATATGAAATACGCTCTCTCTGAACGCCCGGGACTCAAGGTCGGTCACTGCCGCACCCCCAGGTACTCCGCGACCAGTGCGTCTCTGATCTGCGCTGTCAGCTCCGCCTCCTCGTGTGCGAGGGCCTCGTACTCCCGGTATGCGGCGAGGCACCGGGCCAGGCCTTTCCGGGCGGCTCCGCCGAGGGCCGGGACCTCCAGCGTCTCCAGGGACATGATGGAGAGGAGGGGCAGCGCCGTCCCGCGGGAGAGGGCGGCGAGGGCGTCCCTCCCCTGCTGGCTGTTGAAGTACTCGGCCATCAGGGCTGCGTCGGCCTCCTCCCTGAACCTGAGGATGACGAGGTTCTGGGAGAGGATATGGCCCTCGCACTTTTTGTCGGCAAGGGCTGCGCGGAACTGCCCCCGCATCGAGAGGAGGACGTCGCCAGCGTGGATGCAGGAACGCTCGATGTCAGTCTCGTTCCTGACTGCGAGGTGCTCGACGTTGTCGTGGTCGACGGTGCCGTCCTCAGCCAGCGCCCTGATGCCCACCACCGGGTACAGGGGGTCGCTCTCTGAGGTGGGTTTCCCTGTGTGGGCGCCGCGGAGGATTTTTCCCCCGACGAGAAGACCTTTGAGGGGTGTTGAGGCGATCACACTCCCCACCTCACAACTTTTGTTAGAGATTTAATTCCCATCACCATTTTATCATTACTTGCAGGGCATATATGCTTTGTGGCGGCACACTTCGAAAGGGGCCTGATCGAGACTTGTCTTATCGCCTTTTATATATCTCCGGCACTGTCTAGAATCCCGATGTTTGAGATCATTGTGTCACTCATCTATCTTGCTGATCTTCAAGGTGACATCCCAGGGCGTACATATTCCTACTCCTGTCCAGTGCTCGCAACCTACATATGAACTGCCGATAAGAGTCTCTGACGAGGACTTTTTAAACTTCACAGCGGGATGCTTGTTGCGGGAATTCTTTAGACCTATGAATATTCAAAAGAGAGAAGGAAAAAAATTATTTACTGTGATTTGGGATTACTGCACCATATAACCCGTGAAAAGGGCACCCGGTATTCCACCAAATCAGTTGTTCCTCTTCCGATACATTTGATGACTTTTTCTCTCTTGCAGTCATTTGCCATCTTTTCGATCGCGACGATGTATGCCTGCGGAGTCTGTCTCAGGACCTCTGCCCGAAGAACCAGACCTGCGTTGCCATAGGTGAACTTGATCTCCATTTATCTCACTCTCTATTCTCTTTTGCCACATTTTATATCTCCTACCTCTATAAGGGAATTTCTGTATTTTATTTCTGATATAAGGGGGTATTGCCAGATAGAACAAGAAATCCAACAATATATCGCTCGTAATTTTTGCATGGGTAAACATGATGTCCTTTTTTTATTTGGAAGAGACGCAAGGACTTTCGGGGTCCCGGCGATTCGGATACTTTGGTACTTCTCAAAGTCACCGATCCGTATGGCTTTGTCCCTGAAAAGCAAAAGATTGAAATTTCGTTGGGGCACAGTCGCAGAAGTCGACGAAACACTGCGTTTTTGATGGTTTTGAGGTCGAGGAAATAGTAGACCCTATGGATTTTTGGCCGGACGATGTGGGAGAAGATGCTGAGTTCGAGGTATCAAGTATTGATTATTTGGGCCTCCATTTAATCTGGTTGTACAGAAATCTTTTACTTATCTCCCAAAAGCATACAGCGCACTCAGTATAGGTTTACATCGTCGCAGAAAATGAGCACTATTGACCCGTGCGAAGAGAAAGACAGGGAGGAAAAAACTGAGGGGAAAATCATGGAAATGTTAGATGAACTACAGAATACTCATCTGATATTTTCCCTCCACCGCTGGACAATAGATCTTGAAATCACATGCGGTACAGGTTTTTTCCTGAGGATTCGGTTGCCAGCACCCTCGGATCGATCCGCACTTCATCTCCTTCGCAACAGAACTTTCGATATCGAGAACGACACCGTCAAATGACTGAAGACTCCGTTTTTGACGTTCTTCTGTGAGGGGGATCAGGCGTATGGATCGTTGTTCGCGCAAATTCGCAGAGAGAGCATTCTCTTTCGATCCCTTCCTCCACCTTGCCAGTGCTTGTTTGTCCACCCGACTTGTCGGCAGGATATCGGTCAGTCCATCCTTCGCCTCCTTTTTGAGATCACCGATGTCGTCTGCCGAGGGGACCAGTTCGTTCAGATAGAAGAGGATCCCCACAATCGGTCGATAGGCATCTTTCTGGTGGGAACGCAGCCAAGCATAGGTGAGCACCTGCCATTCATGGGCTTCCCAGGTAGGGTTTGGGACACCCGGACTGAGGTACACAGGAGGGCGTCGCATCCCTTTGTAGTCGATGATGACCTCGTAGTCCCGCGAGGAGAGATCATCGATGATCCCCTTGATCTCTGGATGAGTGTTGATATAGCGGAGGATCAGATTTCCCTCATGTGCATTGTCCATGGAGACTGCACTGATGACATCGACGACACCTGTAATACTGTATGTCTGTGCCCTATGGACTCCTGGCTGATAGCCCACCATATCTCTACATCCCTTGAGCTTCACCTCAGCACTGTCGATGAGTGGAAAGAGGTGGGGGCCCCACGTATTGATCGCAGCTTCGGTTCTCTGACTGGCCAGGAGCTGGTGGGGATGGTTGGCGTCAGGGCAGAGGCCCGGCGTTTTCATCGTCTCATCATAGGGGCAGAAAAGACGGGGAGGGGGAAGGAGGCCTTTTGCCCTGAGACGGAGATTGACGTTCATCTCGATCTTCCGGATCGCGTCCTTCCACTGGCGAGGGAAGTGGAATACCTCGGGATCTTTACGCCAGGTCTTGTACGCCTCCTCCATGACACCGTGGATAAACTCTCCAAACCAGAGTTGTACCGGTGTCGAAGGGGGAAGGGCTCCCCGATTCTGGTAGCGATACTGCAGTCCGCACGCTTTGTAACTCAGCAAGTCGCCAGTGAGGCTGTACTCAGGGATTATATAGGGCTTTGATTTCACCGAAAGTGTCATTCTTCCTCCTATCTAGAGATGAATAATATTGGGGAGGCCTTTTCCCCAATACCAGGTTTCTTCACGGTCCCACCCTGTTGCCACATGGGGGATGAATTTACGGATCGGTTTCTTTCCCTTAG
>NZ_JAQVNX010000137.1 GCF_028702905.1 Methanofollis sp. | reverse complement strand
CTCCGCTCGATCGGGTACCCGATGGAGAATGTTGTCGGGATCGACTCCCCCACGGCACAGGCCTCGGCCTTCTTCCCCGAGGTCGTGGGCCGTGCGGCGGTCGGGAGCCCTGAACACCCCGACACTGCCGCGCTCCTCTCTCTCGATCCCGATGCCGTTTTCGTCGAGGCGGGCGCAGGCGGGGACCATGCCGCGCAGGCCATTTCTGAGGTTGGCCTTCCTGTCGTGCGTGTCGCCTGCTCCTCCCCCGCATCCTATCTCCGGGAAGTCAGTGCTCTTGGAGGTCTTCTTGGCCTGAACGACGGTGCCGCCGCTCTCTCGCGCTTCATCGACGAGGAAGAGGGGCGGGTGCGCGCCTGCCTGGCCAGTCTCCCCCCGCGCGAGGCGCCGGTCGTCTATGCCGAGGACGTCGTCGACTACACCGCGTGCGGGGAGGGGACGCCCCTCTGCGAGGAGGTCAAAGCCGCTGGCGGCCGTCCTGCCTTCAGCAGCACCGAAAAGGTGAGCGACACTGCGGTCCTTGCTGTGGACCCTGCATATATTGTCAAACTCGTCGGGCGGGAGCCGTACCTGATGGGAGGGTATGGTGACCGGATCCCCGTCCGTTTCATCGAGGTACGAAATGCAATCGGCAGGAGACCGGGCTGGTCCGGTACCCAGGCCGTAAAAACCGGGCCGGTCTTCGTGATCCACGCCTCCTTTGTCGAGGGGCCGCAGTATTTCATCGGCCGCCAGTACCTCGCCGCATGGTTCCACCCTGACCGGTGCGCCGACCTCGACCCTGCCGCAGTCCAGGCAGAGTATCTCTCCCGGTTCCAGGGGCTTTCCGGGCCCGCGGGGACCTATGTTTCTGGAGGAGTGAGATGAGGGGGGGCGGTGCTCTTGTTGCGGTGGCCGCCCTCCTGGTCCTCCTCCTTGTCGCCGGAGTCCATCTCACCACCTCCTACGACCAGTACAGCCGCTATAACGTCCAGTGGAATGGCACGTCTTCCTTCTTCACCCTCCTTGAGGAGAAGGGTGTGCACGAGATCCGCGACCCTGTAGACCTCACAGGGTACGACAACGCCACGCTCCTGGTCATCGCCCCCTCAGGCCCCCCGGACCCGGAGCGGGTTGCGGCCTGGCGCGCCTTCCTGGCGCGCAACAACACGATCATCCTCTTCGACGATTTCGGGGCCGGCGACGCCGCACTCAGGGCACTCGGCGCCTCGATCCGGATCCTCCCCGGTCCTGTCGTCTCTGTGGACCGGGAATACAGCACCCCTGCGGCGGTCACGGCGTACCCTGTTGAAAATGCCTCGCTTCTCCTGAATGTCTCGGCTGTCCTTTTCGACAGGCCCGCGGCGCTGGAGGGCGGCGATCCCCTCCTCCAGACCTCCTTCCTCTCCTGGGTCGACGCAGACGGGAACACCACTATCGACGGAGACGAAGTGATCGGTCGCTCCACCGTCTGCGCCCGCGAAAAGGTCGCCGGGGGGGAGTTGATCGTCATCGGCGACCCCGGCCTCTTCCTCAACTCAATGGCAGGCACCGGGAAGGACAACAGGCAGTTCGTTGGGAATCTCCTCACCCTCCGCCCGGTGCTTCTCGTCGATCAGGGGTGGAGCAGGACGGCAACAGCAGGGCCTGTACCCGGGGCGGTCAGGTGGGTGAAGGAGCGGCCCATTTTTCAGATCGGGATCGCCGCACTATTTATCTTTGCGGCTGCATGTTATTCCAGAAAATGGAACGGGAAGTAGATGGCATGGACGTGACAGAGGAGAGTGTGAACGAGATCGCCGGCACCTATGCCGAGATCCTCAGGACTGTGCAGCGCTATGTGGTCGGCAACGAACCCCTCATCAGGATGACCTTCATCGGTATCCTCACCGAGGGTGCAGTTCTGCTTGAAGGAGTTCCCGGGACGGCGAAGACGACGATCGCGAAGATCATGGCACACCTTCTTTCCTCCTCATTCAAGCGGGTCCAGGGTGCTGTGGACGTCCAGCCGGCCGACATCCTGGGGGTGCGGATCTTTTCGCCGGAGACCGGGAAGTTTGTGCTGCAGAAGGGGCCGGTCTTCTCGAACTTTCTCCTTGTCGACGAGATCAACCGCCTGACCCCGAAGACCCAGTCCGCCCTCCTCGAAGCGATGAGTGAGCATCAGGTGACGATCGACGGCGAGACCTACCCTCTCCCGAAGCCGTATATCGTGCTGGCGACGCAGAACCCCTACGAATTTGAGGGGACGTTCTCTCTTGTGGAAGCACAGCGCGACCGGTTTATGTTCAGCCTCCCTCTCTCCTATCTTGAATCCGACGATGAACTCGAGATCCTGCGGCGCGACCAGGCCGGGCGCCTCCGCTGGACAGACTACGAAGCCTCCCTCACCCCTCTCATGACTCCAGAAGAGATAGCCGGGATGATCGGTGCTGTCAGGCAGGTCCACGCCAGCGAGGCAATCCTCCGCTACATTGCCGATATTGTGGCTGCAACGAGAACCCACGGAGATATCAGGCTTGGCGCGAGCGCCCGCGGTTCCCTTGCCCTGTTGCGGGGTGCGAAGGCCCATGCCGCCCTGCAGGGGAGGACCTATGTTATTCCTGACGACGTCAAGGCGGTCACGCCCGCTGTTCTCGGTCACCGCCTCATCCTCGAACGCGAGGCCCTCATCGGCGATGTGACGACAGGGGAGGTTGTGCGCGAGATTCTCCAGATCGTCGAGGTGTCCTGAGCTGTGAGGGCCGGTCCCGCGGTGCAGGGCCTGGGAGTGCTTGCCCTGACCCTTGGCGTCTATGCAGCGCTCTTTGACGATATTGCCGGGGTTGCTGTTTCCGGTGTGATCGCTCTCTTCATACTCTTCAGGGCCGCCCTTTTTTGCCGTGCCGTCACGGCCCTTGTGAGTTCGGTGGTTGTTGAACGGACGGCAGGGAAGAGAATTATACGGCAGGGGGGCCGCCTGCCAGTGAGGACACTCGTTACCTACGACGCTTCCTTTCCTCTTTCTGTCAGTGCGGAGGACATTTTGCCGGCTGTTGCGATCCTCGATGGAGTTCAGGTCGCCGAAGAACGGAAGTCTGGCCATATTTCTATCAGGTACGTCCTCAGGCCTATGGCCGCCGGCGAAACTTCCTTCGGAGGTGTTGCCCTTTTCGTTCGTGACCTTTTCTTCTCGGGAACGGTCAGGGTGAGCCGCTCTGATCTCTGTTTGCCTTTCCTCCGTGTTGTCCCCGAATCTATCCGGGAACAGGGGTACGGCCGGGGTATCGGCGAGGGTCTGGGCGAAGGGGGAGGGCAGTCCCTCCTTGCTGGCGAGGATATCCGGGGGTTTCACGAATACATCCCTGGCGAAGACCTGGCTCGTATCGACTGGAAACTCTCGGCAAAGTTTGGGTCTCTCTATATCCGCGAGCCCGAGGGCCTCAGCGGCGGTGCGCCTCTGGTCATCATCGACCTTCCCGATCTCCATGACTCCCCCCGGGCGGAGGACTTTGCCCGGTTCTCGATCGCCGCCAGCGGGGAAGCCGAAGGGATCTGTACGCACTTCGACGCCTGCCCGCTCCTTCTTATCTCTGGAGGAGAGATTGTCACGTACGTACGGGGTTCCCCGGAACAAAAAGAATTTATTGCCGCCCTTGCTGCGATCCGACCGATTGAACGGGCCGGCCATCTCTACCGCTACCTGGACCCGGCAAGTGTGCGGGCACGGGTCCGCGCCCCCCCTGCCGGTGGAGAGGGGGCATTCAGGGGGCGCCTCATCTCTCTCATTCCGACTTTCGGGGGTGAAAAAGGTCCTCTCCCCTTCAGGCTGGCGGTTGCCGGGGCGATGCGTTCGTCCAGGGCCGCGGCGGTCGTCATCTATGCGACCGGCCGCGGTGACTGCAGCCACCTCTCCCAGGTCGTCATGGAAGCGCTCCATCAAGGACTCGGCGTCAGACTCAGGGTGCCGGCAGAGGAGCAGGGGCATGTGGAAAGGGAGGTCGGGGCAGGCCGCACTCTTCAGGTGGAGGTGATCTGAATGGACCTGAGGATCTGGCAGGGAGCCGTCGTGCTTGCCGGGGTTCTGGCCGCGATCGCCGGCGGGGAGTACCTCCCGGGACTTGCGGCGGCCGCCGCGTACATCGGTGTGGTGGCCCTGACCCGGACTGCGGAGGGACGGTGGTTCCTGCACCTCTGTACCGGGTGCCTTGTTGCAGTTGCGGCCGGCCTCTCCTCCCCTCTCTGGGCCGTCACCGTCATGCTCCCTGTCCTCGCCTGTGCAGGCGTCGAACTGGATTGCTTTGCCACGAAAGGCGAGAGAGAGGCCTATCTGGTCTTCTCGGTGCTGCTGTTCCTCCTCGCCGTTCCCCTGGCAGGTATGCGACATGCGGCCCTTCCCCTGGCTTCACTCGCCCTGACAGTCCTTGCAGGGACTGGTTTCGTTGCTGTTTCATGGGCCAGAAC
>NZ_JAQVNX010000136.1 GCF_028702905.1 Methanofollis sp. | reverse complement strand
ACCCGGTAGGCAGGGAGAGGGCCCATGGTGGCGTGGGAGACGATCCCCGCCCGGGCGGCAACGTCGAAGCCCCATATGCGGGCCACGGCATTGAGGTATTCCAGCACGTCCTTGTTCCCCATCACGCCGGCGCTGGTGAGAAGGAGTGCTTTCTGCCGGAAGAAACGGGGGCGGTGGAAGATGTATGCGTGGCGGTCGATGAACACCTTCATCAATCCCGAGACCTGGAAACCGTAGACCGGGGTGGCGAAGACGACCCCGTCCGCGTCATGCATCTTCTGCTCAAGGAGGGCTGAGTCGTCCTTGATCGGGCAATGTTCCTCCCCCCGCTCAAAACAGGTATAGCAGCCGCGACACTGCTCCAGGCTGACGTCCCGCAACATGACATATTCCCAGTCCACCGGTGCGTTCTCCTGGAGGATCTCGCGGATCCGTTCGGCTGCGTGGTATGTGTTCGCCCTCCGGGGGCTGCCCATGATGACGAGAACCTTTAGGGGCCGGTTTTCCATGGAGGAGTAAAGGGACACCTCATACATAGATTTTCTTCCCCAGTACAGGACGCGGATAATGGATGGTGCACGAAAAATGGAGGAAACTGTTCTGGACGGGGTAGGGCGTTAGCCCACGGTTCGGGTGCCGGGATAGAGGGATGTGGTGCATACGTCACGGGGTGGAAGATCGATCCGCTGCAATCCATGGATCCCCTTCGTGCAGAAAGAAAAAACCGTGGCTCAAAAAATATCCCGTATCGGTGTTTCCCCTCTCTCATTTTTGTCCCGTGCAGACCGTTACCGCTGGAGCGTCCTCGCATTGACGGCCACGATCACGGTACTTGCGCTCATCAGAACCGCCCCCATCGCCGGCGTGAGAAGGATCCCGTACCCGATCGCTATCCCTGCAGCGAGCGGGATGGCAAACGCATTGTAACCCGTCGCCCAGAAAAGGTTCTGGACCATCTTTGCGTACGTCTTCTTTGAGAGGTCGACGACTCCCACGACGTCCCGGGGATCGTTCCTGGCGAGCACGATATCCGCACTCTCGATTGCGACATCGGTCCCGGCGCCGATCGCAATGCCGACATCTGCCTGTACCAGTGCCGGTGCGTCGTTGATTCCGTCGCCGACCATTGCGACGATATGGTCTTCCTGGACCTCTCTGACCTTCTCGGCCTTCTCGTGCGGGAGAACTTCGGCGAAGTACTGGTCAAGCCCGAGCTCCTCGGCCACCCAGCGGGCAACATACCGATTATCTCCAGTCAGCATCATGCAGTGAATTCCCATCTGTTTCAACTGCGTGATCGCTTCGCGTGACTCTTTTCGGATGATATCCGCGAGTGCCAGGGCCCCGATCACGGTGTCGTCTTCGATCAGGAAGACGACCGTCTTCCCCTGTCTTTGCAGTGCCTCCACCCGTCCGTCGTCGACGGCGATCCCCTGCTCCTCCACGTATCCGGGGCTTACGACCTTCAGGTGTCGGCCCGCGATGACCGCTTCGACGCCTTTTCCCGGGATCGTCCTGAAATTTTCCAGATCTGCCAGTTCCAGCCCCTCATCCTGTGATTTGCGGATGATGCCCTGTGCAATCGGGTGCTCTGACCGCGCCTCCAGGGAGGCGGCCAGCCGCACCACCTCGTCCTCGCCGAGAGGACCGAATGAGATGATGTCTGTCACGCCGAACCGCCCCTCGGTCAGAGTTCCGGTCTTGTCGAAGATGATGGCCTGGATATCCTTTCCCCGTTCGAATGCCTGCCTCTCGCGGATGAGAAATCCCGACTGTGCCGCGAGCGCCGTCGAGACCGCAACCACCAACGGGACTGCAAGTCCGAGTGCGTGCGGACAGGCGATCACCATCACGGTGGCCGCCCGCTCGACGGCAAATCCGGTGTCGCGGGCAAGGAACACCCAGGCAACGAATGTCAGTGCGCTGACCGACAGTGCGATCACCACAAGATAGAATGCCGCTCGATTTGCGAGGTCCTGCGTGTGGGACCTGCTCTCCTGTGCCCGACGGACCAGTTCGACCACCTGGTTGAGGTACGTCTCGGCGCCGACCTTCCGCACCTCAACGACGAGCGAGCCTTCGCCGTTGATGGAACCCCCGATCACCGATGTTCCGGTCTGTTTGGCGATCGGTTGCGACTCCCCCGTCAGCATTGCCTCGTTGACGCTGGAGTCCCCCTCGATCACCACGCCGTCGACGGGGATCTTCTCGCCCGGCTTCACCAGAACGCGGTCGTGGACGACCAGTGTCTCGACCTGCACGTCCTCGACGGAACCATCTTTGAACAGATGCGCCTCCCTGGGGAGCATCTGTGCCAGGTCTTCGAGGGCACGCGAAGCGCCGAGCACCGACCGCATCTCGATCCAGTGCCCGAGCAGCATGATATCGATCAGGGTGGCGAGTTCCCAGAAGAACCCCTCGCCGGGCATGCCGAAGATCACCGCGGCGCTGTAGACGTAGGCGACGGTGATCGCGACTGCGATCAGGGTCATCATCCCTGGTGTCCGACTTTTCAGTTCGTGTACAATCCCGGTGAGGAACGGATAGCCGCCGTAGAAGTAGACTGCGGATGCGAGGATCAGGACGATATAGTCTGCCCCCGGAACCTCGACGCTGAACCCGAAGAGCGTCTGGATGGTCGGCGAGAGGACGAGGATGGGAACCGTGAGGATGACCGAGACGACGAACCGGCGTTTGAAGTCTTCGAGGGCATGGCGGTGGTCGCCCCCTCCGCTGTGCTGGTGAGTCTTTGGAGGTCCGCCTGCATGCTCTGCGGACGTTTTCTCTCCCTCTTCATGCATCGGTTGATCGTGTGTATGATGCCCGGCAGGGGTGTGCTCATGGTTCATCGCCTCTCCCTGGCCTGAGGGGATATCTAAAAGTATCGGACGTCGATGGCCGGAGCGGAAGAGGCCGGGCTTGTGGACTCGTGTCTGTTGACAGGATCTCCGGGGATAGGTTGTAGTACGGGCCGGTGTGGCTGCAGGAGAAGAGAAAATGGCGGAAGACAGAAGTTCATAACATCGTCTGTGAAGAAATACGGCAGAGACGATCGGATCGCGATGGCATCCTGGGCTGCGGACTGCGCCGAACGGGTGCTCCCGCACTTTGAGAGGGCGTACCCGGAGGCATACCGCCGGTGGATGGAGTGAAGTATGACCCGGATCGATCTCGACCCGCCCGACGATTGTACTTTTGCACCTCGTTTGCACTGAAGCTGCACCGAAAAAGTGCAAACTACAAAGGCGGAGGAACGAGGTCAGAATGAATATTCTAAAGAGAGGAGAGAGAATTCTCTCTCTCATAATAGTATATTGCACCAGAATGGGGACGTACACACCACCCCAGATGATCCCGTGACTGTGGGTGAGTGTGTGTGCGATCGGCGTTTGAGTGCACATGTTGGGGATGATGGGGGTGAACGGGGTCTGATTTCAAATCGAGGTCCAAGTCCTCGTCCGTTTCGTAGCATTCCGCAGGTGCAAAGGGGTGCAATCAAGTGCAAAAGTGTAAACTGGACCGGTGTTCCTTCCCGGCGTGTCTGACCGCAGTGGGTATGTGTTGGGTGACGACCAATATCGGCGGCTGTATTCTCTGAATATTCATTCAAATGGAGTATAGAGCCGAGTGATAAGAAGAGCAAATCTTATTTTTGGTGATGTGTCCCGCCAGTGGCAAGACGGACTTTAAATATTGAGAATTTATTGGCTGAGATTCTGATATACCAGCCCTGATCGTTCCCGCTCCAGTGCCCCGTGTTTGTCACATAGGCTCCACAGTCCATCTTTTTGCAGCCGGGGACATGGGTGTGCCCGTAGACGAGACTGTCCATCGGATGCATCCCGAGGAAGAGGTGGGCGGTGCGGGAGTGCGCAAACCGCGTGATGAGGTCCATCTCCGTTTCTCTCTCGGCCGGTGGCTTCTGTATCGATCCGATACGGTGTTTCAGATCCTCGATGACCTCTGATATCCCCCACAGGCGGTCCGCAAGCCATCCCGATGTATCGATCAGGAGGGAGCGGTCATGGCTTCAGGATCCTGTTCTTTGCCATGCGAAGACTTCCCTCATCACTGATCAGTATTCGCACCTGCGAATCAGGGCCTGGGTTGCACACCGCAGACTTCCGCCCTGTCCGTTATGAACCCCGAAATATACCGGATAAACGGAAATCCCACGTTTTTCCAGTTCTTCCCTGATATATTCATTGTCGTTGTGATCGTTGTAGGACATGATGTAATGACTTTCGTCAACGGGCAGGCCATTGACGGCCAGCCTTGAGGCAGCTTCCAGAGAGATCGTTATTGTGTCAAAGTCTTCAAGCGCTTTCGGGATGCCTTCTGCAAACGCTTCCGGACAGAGAATTGCAAGACCCCTTCTGGGAACCGAAAGCACACAGTCTAGATGGAGAATCTCAGGCACCAATGGCACACGCATTACATTGAAGGCGTCACCCAGGAAAT
>NZ_JAQVNX010000135.1 GCF_028702905.1 Methanofollis sp. | reverse complement strand
TCCTCTGCTCACGCCAGATAGTCTTCCGGCCGCGGGATCTGTTCCTTCAGACCCTTCCTCTTCCGGATCGCCTTGACGACCTCGGGGAGGAGACCCTGGGGAACAACCTCGAAACCGGCGAACTCGGTGGACCACATCGCACGGCCTTCGGTCGCGGAGCGGATGTCGCCGGCAAAGCCGAAGAGTTCCGCCACCGGCGCCTTGCCGGAGACAGTGATCGTGTCGCCCATGCTCTGCATGTCGAAGACCTGACCGCGGCGTCCCTGGATCTGACCGGTTGCGGCACCCATCTGGTCCATCGGGACAGTGATCTGGATCTTCTGCAGCGGCTCGAGGAGGGAGTCGCCGGCCATCAGGATGCCGGCCTTGACCGCGGAACGGACCGCAGGGATGACCTGCGCCGGACCGCGGTGGATCGCGTCCTCGTGGAGCTTGACATCGACGAGGCGGATCTTCAGGTTCTGCACCTGTTCCTCGGCAAGCGGGCCGCCCGCAAGGGCCTCGCGCCAGCCTTCGAGGACGAGTTCCATCGTCTCGTTGAGGTACTGGATACCCTTGGTCATGTCGAAGAACATGTTCGTCGCTTCGATGGCCCTGAGGTTCTTCGCCTCATCCTTCTCGAAACCGGCCTTTATGAGGAGTTCACGCCTCTCTATTTCAGGGAGGTTCATCGTGATCTCGCCGTCCTTGATCAGCTGGACAACCTCGTCGCTCAGGGGTTCGAGCTCGATGTAGAACCTGTTATGGCGGTTCGGGGACTTGCCCTCGACCGGACCCGCCTTCTGGGTGGGAGTCTCGCGGTACACCACGATCGGCGGGGACGTGACGATCTCGACGCCCTTGTCGCGCTTGATACGGCCGGTGATGATCTCCAGGTGGAGTTCGCCCATGCCGGAGATCAGGTGCTCGCCGGTCTCCTCGTTGATGGTGACGCGGACGGTCGGGTCTTCCTTCGCGACCTGCCGCAGCACGGTGACGAGCTTCGGAAGGTCCTTCATGTTCTTCGCCTCGACGGCGACGGTCATGACAGGCTCGGAGTAGTGCTGGAGAGACTCGAACGGGGTCATATCCATCATCGACGTGACGGTGGAACCGACGATCGCGTCCTTGAGACCGGTGACGGCGGCGATGTTGCCGGCGCAGAGGCTCTCGACCTCGATCCTCTCGGGGCCCATGAAGATACCGACCTGCTGGAGGCGGTTGGACTTGCCGGCGGTGCCGGAGATGTAGACCTCTTCACCGCGGCGGAGCGTCCCGGAGAAGAGACGGCCGGTGGCGACCTCGCCCGCGTGCGGGTCGAAGGAGATGTCGGTGACCATCATGGCGATCGGGCCGTTCGGGTCGCAGCCGACCATGGCCTTGCCGACCTCGGACTCATAGTCGCCGTGCCAGATGATGTGGACACGGCGGTCCTGTGCCTGGATCGGGTTCGGCAGGTGCTTGACGACCGTGTCAAGGAGAACGTCGGCGAGCGGGCTCTTCTTGGCGAGGGTCTTCATGTCGCCGGCACGGCAGCGGTCAAAGACCTCGCCGAAGTTCACGCCCGACGTCTTCATGTACGGGACAGAGACGGCCCAGTTGTACAGCGCGGAGCCGAAAGCGACAGTGCCCTGTGCGGCGTCGAGTTTCCAGCCCTCGTTGTACATCTTCTCGTTCATGCCCTTGATGAGCTTGTTCACCTTATCGATGACACGCCCGAGGCGGATCTGCATCTCGGTCTGGTCGACCTTGATCTCGTTGATCAGGCGGTCCACCTTGTTGATGAACAGAACCGGCTTGACACCCTCCTTGAGGGCCTGGCGGAGCACCGTCTCGGTCTGGGGCATGGTGCCCTCGACAGCGTCCACGACGACGACCGCACCGTCCACCGCACGCATCGCACGGGTGACGTCGCCACCGAAGTCGACGTGGCCCGGAGTGTCGATCATGTTGATGAGGTACTCCTGCCCACCGTACTCGTGGACCATGGAAACGTTCGAGGCATCGATCGTGATGCCGCGAGCCTGCTCCTCCGCGTCGGAATCCATGAAGAGCTGGTGACCGGCGAGCTCCTCGGAGATCATCCCGGCGCCTGCAAGCAGGTTGTCAGAAAGGGTGGTCTTACCATGGTCGATGTGTGCTACGATACCAATGTTGCGGATCCGGTCCGGCTTGTCCATCAGCTCGGTGACCCGCTCTACCATCTTTTTTCTTCGTGTCATGGGAGTGCCTCAGAACCAAAAAAAAGGGTTTTACCGTGCAGCCTTTGCAACACGTTCGCGTTCTTCTTTCTTCGAGACGGAGAAGGCCTTTGCGTCGCCCTTCGCCGCAGCGATAATCTCGTCTGCGAGCACGTCGGCAGCCGTGCGCTTGCTCTTGTGGGAGCCGTTGTAGGTGGCGATGGCGAGGAAACCGAGGGCGGAGTCGACCCGGCGCTGGGGGGCGGTGTCGACAGCCTTCGGGACATTGATGCCACCGTACTTCAGGCGGACGGTCTCCTCGCGGGGGCCGGTATTGGCGATCGCGTCGACGAGCACCTGGACCGGGTTCTTCTTGGTCTTCTTGTTGACCCGGTCGAAGGCTTCCTCGACGATACCGATCGTGACCTGCTTCTTGCCGGTGTTCTGTTCCTTCTGCATCAGCTTGTTGATGAGCCGCTCGACGATGAGCATATCACTCTTGGCAAACTGCTGCTGGGAGAGCTTGCCGCAGGAGTGCGGGACGATCATCGAGGTGAGGTTCACGTAGCGGAGAAGGCCGGGGTCGGTGATCTGAACTTCGGAAAGGTCCCACTTGTTGAAAAGAAGCCTCGGTACACCAGCTTCTTTCTCTTCTACCTGTTCCTGGACAGGAGTTTCTACTTCTTCCACCATCATGATCACCTGCGCGGCTTCTCCTTACGACCGAGGACCATTTCCCGGAGGCAGACGTCGTTCACCTTGGTGACACAGAAACGGACACCAGGGATATCACCCTTCGACCTGCCGAGACGGCCACCGATACCTTCGATGGTGACCTCGTCGTGCTCGTCGATGAAGTTGATCGCGCCGTCGCCGACGGCGAAGGCCGATACCTGACGGCCGTTCTTGATCAGCTGCACACGGACACACTTACGGATGGCCGAGTTCGGCTGCTTGGCTTCGACACCGACCTTTTCGAGCACGATGCCGCGGGCCTGCGGGGCACCCTCGAGGGGGTCGGACTTGATATCGAGCATCAGTTCACGGCGAGCGTAGTTCTTGTCGCTCCACCGGGTGCTGTTGGCGTCACGCTTCAGCTTTCTGGCTGCAAATTTTCCCATTCCCATTGAATACCCTCTTTAGAGTAGATTTTCTCGATGTGGAAACTCCTCACTGTGGTATATACCAAAGCGCGGAATGAATTTATATATTGTCCATCATCTCGAAATCTTGTAGTATTCATGGGACGTCCTCTATAATAATCTTATATCCTCACCCGCCGAATGATAGGTGATGGTCACCTGTATCTACAAAGAAACCTACTTCGACGCGAGTCACCGCCTCCTCCACTACCAGGGGAAGTGCCACCGTCTCCATGGCCACAGGTGGAGGGTCGAGGTCTGGATCAGGGGGACGCCCGACGAGAAGACCGGTATTCTCGTTGACTACAATGATATTAAAGAGGTCGTGGACAGGTTCGATCACCAGGTGGTCCTCAACGAGGAGGACCCGATGGTGGCCTGCCTGCGGCAGTTCCAGGACGTGGTGACCACCGTCGGCGACCCGACGAGCGAGGTGCTCGCCGAAGTGATCGCCGGTCTCATCAACGAGATGTGCGGCAGGGACGGGAGAGACGCACGCGTCGCGAAGATCCGGGTCTGGGAAGCGGAGACCTGTTATGCGGAGGTGACTGATGCGGATCTGTGAGGTCTTTTACTCCCTGCAGGGCGAGGGGGCAGAGCAGGGCAGGCCGACCGCCTTCGTGAGGCTTGCCGGGTGCAACCTGGCGTGCGGCTGGTGCGACACGCCGTCCGCGCGTGACGCCGCGGGGGGCCGGGACGTCGCGGTCGATGTCCTCCTCGACCATCTCTGGCGCAAAAAGTGCCGGACGATCTGTTTCACCGGGGGCGAACCTCTCCTCCAGATGGACGAGGTGGTCGAGGCCTGCCGACGCCTGTCGGGGATGGGCTATGCCGTCGACATCGAGACGAACGGCACGGTGGACTTCAGGCCGGTCCAGCCCTTCGCCTCGGTCTGCATGGACGTGAAGTGCCCGTCGTCGGGGGAGAAGAGCGATCTCTCCCTCCTCCCGTATATCAGGGAGAAGGACAGCGTGAAGTTCGTCGTCGGCACGAACGAGGATCTCGCGTATGTCGAGAAGGTCCTCAAACACTGCCCGGTCAGGGGCGAGGTCTTCGTCTCGCCGGTGTACGGCTCCGACGAAAAGGGGATCGCGCGCTGGGTGCTCGAGTCGGGGTTCCCGGTGCGTTTCCAGATCCAGCTCCACAAGTACCTGGAGATGAAGTAAGCATGAAAGCGGTATGCCTCCTCTCGGGCGGGATGGACTCGACCACCCTCGCCTATGTGGCGAAAGATATGGGCTA
>NZ_JAQVNX010000134.1 GCF_028702905.1 Methanofollis sp. | reverse complement strand
GGGATCTTGTCCTTTCAGAAAGGGAGTGGATCTGTCCGGACTGTGGCACTCATCACGACCGTGATATCAACGCTGCAATCAATATCAAGAAGTTTGCCCTGCAAGAACAGAATCTTGTCGGGGTATCGGGTGCGGAACGCGCCTTTGGGCCTGTGGACTTGCCTCAGTAGAGGGAGGATGAAGCAGGAAGCCACGCCCTTCAGGGCGTGGTAGTTCACACAATAGTTCCCCAGGTACGTGCTCTCCCGACCCCCAAAACCCCTCAGGCCAGTTCGTCGAGGACAAAATCCTCGGCCTTCTTCCGCGCGCCGGCGCCCCTGAACCGTCCGTACTCCTTCTCGCCGTCGGTGACGACGATCGCCGGTCCCGACGCATCGACCCCGAAAATCAGTTCAAAGATATCGACCTCGTCGAGGAGCACGCCGCGGAGCGTCTCCGAAGCCGGGGCGAGCATGAGGCGCTCGGCCGGGAGGTCGCCCGGATATTCCCGGAAATAGTAGTAGTAGACCTGAAGGGCATTGAGCAGGTCTGAGGTGAGGAGGTCGCGCCTGATATCGTCGGCGATCCCGTCAAGGATCCCGGCGAGGCGTGCGTCGTCCTCCTCGGCCTCGTCAAGGATCCGGTCGGCCACTGCCGCAAGCTGCTCGTAATCGGTCATCATGATACCTCTCCCCCGGAGATAAAAAAGTATATTGTGAGATCCAGCACAAAATACGGTGTGAAATCCGAAGAATTCGACTGGATGGTCTATCACGCGATCGCCTGGAACAGGGCGACGACGATCCCTGCCCTCGTGAAATACACCGGCGGGGATGCGGCGGCAGTCGAAGCCTCGGTGCAGCGCCTCGTCTCGTACCTGCTCATAGAGCGGCACGACGAAGAATACCGCGCCCTCTCGATCGAGGAGTCCATTCTCAGGTGCCACCTGCGTGCAGGCCCCGGCATCCCCCTCGAGATCGAGGACGGCGTCATAAAGATACCCGATTTTGCACGTAAAGGAGATAATGCATGAGGAAAGTGTGTATCCTCAGACTCGGTCACCGGCCTGAACGCGACCTGCGGGTGACCACCCATGTCGGCCTCACGGCCCGCGCCCTCGGCGCGGACGGAATGTACCTTGCGGCCGAAGACCACGGAATCGTCGATTCTATCGAGGACGTGGTCGAGCGCTGGGGCGGAGAATTTTTCGTTGAAAACAACGTGAAATGGCGGCAATGCATCAAGCAGTGGAAGGAGAAGGGAGGCATCGTCGCCCATCTCACCATGTACGGCCTTGAGGTCGGGGAGGTCACCGACGCGGTGCGGGAGCGCCCCGAAGACCTGCTCATCATCGTCGGTGCGGAGAAAGTGCCGGGCGACGTCTACGGCATGGTCGACTACAACGTATCCGTGACCAACCAGCCCCATTCTGAGATATCAAGCCTTGCCATCTTCCTCGACCGCCTCTTCCAGGGCCAGGAGATGGACCACAAGTTCGAGGGTGCGAAGATCCGTGTCGAGCCCTGCAAGGTCGGAAAACGGGTGGTCGAGCTTTGAGACGCGTCCTTGTCGCGGGATTCGCGACCAGGCACGTGGTCCAGTCGGCGCGGCGGGCAGGTTTCGAGGTCTATGCCGTCGACCATTTCTGCGACCAGGACCTCTGCTGGAATGCCAGCAAGCACCTCAGGTTCGACGAACTCGAGGACCTTCCTGATACGATCGCTGCAATTGCCAGAGGCCACACGATCGACTATTTTGTTGCCACCTCGGGGGCCGAGGACCTCGCCGTCCCCCTCCCCCATGCAGGGACGCCTGCCGGCGTCTCGGCGCGTTTCCTGGATAAATTGGAGATCCAGACGTTCTTCGAGGACGCTCACATCCCGACGCCGCACCTCTCAGACGGCCGCTTCCCGGCCATGATAAAACCGCGGCACGGTGCCGGCGGCTGGCGGAACCGGGTCATCCGGTCTCCTGAAGACCTCAGGGCCTGGGAAGAGGAGTGGCCGGATGTCCCGGCGATCACCCAGGAACTCGTCTCCGGCATACCCGCGAGCGTCTCCTGCATCGCTGACGGGACGCGTGCCGTCGCCATCGCCGTCAACGAGCAGATCCTCCGCGGCGGAGAGAGCGACCGGGCGTACGGCTTTTCCGGCTCGGTCACGCCGTTCGATCACCCCCTTGCTGCGAAGATGGCCGCGATTGCAGAAGAGGCCGTAGGCAGGAGCGGTTGCGTCGGGTCGGTCGGCGTCGATTTCGTCGTCGACGACAATGATGCGTGGGCGATCGAGATCAATCCCCGCTTCCAGGGCACCCTCGACACCGTCGAGATCGCCACCGGCCAGAGCGTCTTCAAGAGGCACATCGACGCCTGTCAGGGCACCCTTCCCCCGCACGGACTGAAGTCCGGGACGGTGGCGGCGCGGACGATCCTTTTTGCCGACCGCGACCTCACCCTCACACAGGACCTTGGCGACTGTGCCGACTGTTGCGCCGACATCCCCTGGCCAGGGGCCGAGATCGAGGAGGGAGGTGCGGTGGTGAGCATCTACGGATGGGGTCCTGACCGCACCGCCGCCCTTGACATGCTGGATAGAAATATAACACGCGTCCGTCAATATATTCCCTGATGGTTGGCATAGACGAGATGCTGGCAGATCCGGCAATCAGGGCATATCTCCTCCGCCATATCGGGAAAGAGGGCCTCGATCTCCTCGAGAGGTTCCCGCCCGCAGGCGAATACTCGGATGAGGAACTTGCCGAGAAGACCGGCATCAACCTCAATACGGTACGGCACACCCTCTATACGCTCTACGAGAGGCGTCTTGCCGAGTACAGGCGGATCAAGGACCCGGAGTCGGGCTGGCTCACGTACCTGTGGACACTCAGGACCGACATGGTTTATCCGGTGATCAGGGAGGAACTCGAGCGTGTTCTGGAGATCCTGACAAAGAGATCGAAGTACGAGGAGGAGAACGACTTTTTCATCTGCGAAGAGTGCGGGATCTTCACCTTCAACGATGTCTCTGACTCAAATTTTACCTGTCCCAACTGCAGTGCCCCGGTGAAGCATTTCGACAATGAGATGCTCCTTGGCGCCCTGAAACGGCGGGTCGCGGCGATCCATGCAACTCTTGGAACAACTGGAAGCGCATCTGAGTGATGCCGGGTGCGATCCCCGCGTCATCGCCCATTGTCGTACCGTTAACGCCGTCGCTGCAGGATATGCCCGGTCTCCGGTCGTCGACAGGGAACTGCTGATAGCCGGAGCCATGCTCCACGACCTTGGCCGGTCAGAGACCCACTCGCTCCACCATGCCGAGGTCGGCGCCGACCTCGCCCGCCAGACAGGGTGTCCTGATGAAGTCGCCAGGATCGTCCAGAGGCATATCGGCGCGGGGCTGACCGTCGAGGAATGCGCTCTTCTCGGGCTCATTCCCCGGGACTCGGTGCCGCAAAGGCTGGAGGAACGGATTGTGGCCCATGCCGACAATCTGGTAAAAGGGACGCGGGTGATCACGTCTGAAGAGCGGATGGACCGATCTGTTACCCTCGGCAGAAAATTTCGGGTGCGGGCCGTCAGGCTCGGCCTCGACCTCGAGCCCCTCCGTCACCTCAGATGATCAATTGTTGAACATGGGGGAGGGCCCGCAATTTTTCGATCACGCCGAGAGGCAGGGGTTCGTCGAGGACGACGACAAGTTTCGGGGACTCGGATAAGTACGGGTCGTTCACGAAGATCTGCCTGATGGCCAGGTCGTGCGCGGCAAGGACGCCGACCACCGCGCCGACAATCCCCTTCTCATGGGCGTCTCTCGGGAGAATGGTGATGACCGTGAGTTTCAGGAACCCGGCCACCCGGGAGAGGTCGGGAGTTGCTCTCATCAGTGAAAATATCTCTGCTGCCGGCCCCATCGTCAGGATACGGCGGGCCGTGGCATCGACGACCCGACGGTCGATCCCGATCTCCCGTGCGATATGCGTGGCCGGTATCTCGATACCATTGCAGGTGATGCGCCCTTCAGCGGAGACGCCAAAGCCGTTCTCGAGGAGAAACCTGACGACCCGGGCCTGGGCCGGGGAATCGGCAAATTCCTGCATGATTTTTGCCCACATAGCCAGCATTATCATCGGCGCTGCGGGATAATGATTCTTGGGGTCGGCACCGTTGCGCTCACCGGGCCGGATACCCTACCATTCCGCGATTTTCCGGGAAGGTACCCTGTAGGGGGGGTTTGCGTGTCCCGGTTGAGCGATAGATTAAAAAATGTGAAGATCCTTCTCTATAGGGTAACAGGCGAGGGTTGCCAAGCCAGGTCAAAGGCGCAAGGTTGAGGGCCTTGTCACGTAGGTGTTCGAGGGTTCGAATCCCTTCCCTCGCATTTTCTTTTATGGAATCTGTGCTTTTGTTGCAAGAACCCCTCTGTCAGATCAGTCTGTCAACTACCCCGGCCTGAAGGCCTGGGCTTGAGACTCTATCGTGTCGATAGTTCTCGTATGGGTGGCTGACTGCACCCCTGCACCTCCAGGGTGTACCTGTAGGTGCGTGCTCTGGACTCGATGTTCCGAGCACCGATAAGGTCGGCATGG
>NZ_JAQVNX010000133.1 GCF_028702905.1 Methanofollis sp. | reverse complement strand
GAAAAGATTGAGGCGGCTGGCGGTCAGGCTCTGACCGAGTGAGCCCCTCATTTTTTGGTGGAACCATGGGGAATCTGCTGGATAGAATGGAGCCTTTGCTCGCGGCAATGCCTGCGGTGAAGTCTCCAGAGGGTCATGTCCACTTCAAGAACAAGATGTTGTGGACTATTGCGATCTTGCTGCTGTACTTTTTCCTGACAAACATACCTGTCTTCGGCCTCGACCCCAGTTCACAGGATGCGTTCCTGTACTTCCGGGCTCTTCTTGCCGGTGAGAGCGGGTCCATTGTGCACCTTGGTATCGGGCCGATTGTCACGGCGTCCATCGTGCTCCAGCTGCTCAAGGGTGCCGACCTGATCCCGATCGATACCTCGGAGACACGCGGACAGGTCATGTACATGGGGCTCCAGAAACTGCTCATCTTTGTCATGATCATCCTCGAAGCTGCGCCGAACCTCTTTGGCGGGTTTATGCGCCCGGACCTTGAAATAGCGCAGGCGCTCTTCGGAGGGAACGCGTTCGCGGTTTCGTTCCTGATATTCCTCCAGATCTGTCTGGGCGGTGTCCTGGTCTTCCTCATGGATGAGGTGGTCACGAAGTGGGGCCTTGGTTCGGGTGTCGGTCTCTTCATCGTCGCCGGGATCTCACAGAGCCTGATCAACGGTTTCCTCAACTGGGAAGCGGTTGCTGACCCCTATCCGGTAGGTTTCTTCCCCAGGCTCTTTGCTATCGGCCTTTCCGGTGGGAACTATATCCAGTACTTCGGGACTGATATGCTCGCCTTCGTGACGACGATTGCAATCTTTCTTATCGTCGTCTATGTGGAGTCGACGAGGATCGAGATCCCGCTCGCCCATGCACGTGTCAGGGGCGCCCGCGCCCGTTTCCCGGTGAAGCTCATCTATGCAAGCGTCCTGCCGATGATCCTGGTCCGTGTGCTCCAGGCGAACGTCCAGATGTTCGGAATGTTCCTCTCCAATATCGGGATCAATATTTTCGGGACATTTGACGGCCAGAATCCGGTGTCCGGGCTGATGTACTATCTTGCCCCGGTGAACGGTCCGCAGGACTGGATGTGGTGGGTGCACGACCTCGGCCATGCCCCCTGGGAGGTGCTCCTCCGTCTCGGGATCGATACGACGTTCATGATCGTCGGCGGTGCGATCTTCGCCCTGTTCTGGGTCAAGACGGCCGGTCTCGACTCGAGCCATGTCGCGCGGCAGATCCAGATGTCGGGGATGCAGATCCCGGGCTACCGCCGGAACCTTCAGGTGCTGGAGCGGTACCTTGACCGGTACATCCCGCGCGTGACGGTCATCGGCGGTGTGCTGGTCGGCCTCCTGAGTGTATTTGCAAACCTCTTTGGTGTGATAGGCGCAGTAACTGGTACAGGGCTGCTGCTGACGGTGAGCATCACGTACCGCCTCTATGAACAGGTCGCAAGCGAACAGATTATGGAGATGTATCCGTTCATGCGCCAGTTCTTTGGGAGAGAGTAAATGTCCGGAAAGAGAGTTGTGATTACCGGGGTTCCCGGCGTCGGGAAGACCACGGTTATTGACGCGTCAATGAAACGCCTTGCAGAGGAGAACATCCCCTACAAGGCCATTAATTTTGGCAGCTGCATGTTTGAAACGGCGAAGGCCAAGGGTTTTGTCGAGGACCGCGACCAGATGCGAAGCCTTGACAGGGACATCCAGAAAAAACTGCAGAAACTTGCCGCACAAGCAATCGGTGCGATGGAAGGGAATATTATCGTCGATACCCATGCCTCGGTGAAGACCCCGGCCGGATATCTTCCGGGCCTGCCCGAGTGGGTGCTCACCGAGCTCCACCCCGACACCATCGTGCTCGTCGAGACCGATGAGGACCAGATCCTGTTGCGGAGGATAGGCGACGAGAGTCGCAAGCGTGATGCTGAGGGCAGTCGGTCCATTGTCGAGCATCAGCAGATGAACCGCGCCTTCGCTGCGGCCTATGCAATGATGACCGGGTGCACGGTCCAGATCGTGAGGAACGAGAACTTCCTTCTCGACCACGCCATCGACGCGATGGTTACTGTTCTGAGGTGACAATGGCGCTCAAGGATCATGGCGGCACGATTGCAATCCTGTTCACATTCCTGCTGATGCTCTCCTATGGCATCCCTGAGGTGCGGGACGGCGTGGGCGGGGCGATGGACCTGATATTCGGGCCTCTTGTGGAAACTATCCCGTTCTTTGTGCTGATTATGATCCTCTCCGCGATCACGGCCCTGTATTCGTCGCTGATCCAGAAATATACGATCGATTACGAGAAGATGCAGCGTGTCCAGGAGTCGATGCGGGAGTTCCAGAAGGAGTTCCGGGAGGCGCAGCTTGGCGGGGACGAGAAGAAACTGAAGAAACTGGAGGCGAAGAGGGACCGGATGATGCAGGACCAGATGGAGATCTCGAAGCAGCAGTTCCAGCCGATGGCCTATATTCTCCTCCTGTCGGTGCCGATCTTCTTCTGGCTTCTGTACCGTATCCCCCATATCACCCAGACGATGGTGCTTCCTTTTGTCGGGATGCTCACTTTCCAGGATATTCTTCTCTGGTTCATCCCTCTCTGGATGCTGTGGTATATGATCTGCTCCCTGACGATCAGCCAGGTGATCCGGAAAGCGCTCAATATCGGAGGGCTCTAAATGCGCATGACAATCAGCGGGCCGCCGGGGAGCGGCACGACGTCCCTTGCAAAATATCTTGCACAAAAACATGAATTACGGGTAATTTCGGCCGGGGAGATGTTCCGGTCCCTTGCAAAGGAACGGGAGATGTCTCTTGCCGATTTCGGAAAACTTGCGGAGTCTGACGCTGCCGTAGACAAACTTATTGATGCACGCCAGAAGGAGACCGCAGAAGGCGAGGACAACATCGTCGCTGAGGGGAGGTTGTCTGGATGGATGATCTCGAACGCGGATCTCCGTATCTGGCTGAGCGCTTCGCTGGACTGTCGGACGAAGAGGATATCGTCCCGGGACAGCGAAGACGAGACACACGCCCGGGCGCATACTGAGGAAAGGCAGGAATGCGAACGGAAGCGATATCTGGGCTATTATAATATAGATATCAATGATCTGTCGGTATATGATATTGTGCTCAGTTCTGAGCGCTGGGATGTCGAGGGTCTTGGTGCGATCGTCGACGCGGCGATCGCCACTCTCCGTTCCTGAACTTTTTGTGTGCGTCCTGTCTGAGGGGGCAGGACTGTAACACGGTTTTTTTTCTGCCCGGTTGGTTTTTTCTGGTTGTGCCCTTTATTTTCTGTCTCGCTCCTCACCACCGAGGGTGTGGTTGTCTGGGAAAATCCTGATCTGGGCCTTTTCAGGGAGGGTGCCGCCCTTCGCTCTCGAAAGTCCAAGGCTTTTTCATGCTCGCTTCGCTCGCACCCCCCAGAGGATAGGGGGTGAAAGGCAGAACGCTTCTGATTACCGGGTTTATCCTTCCCCAGCCCAATCTTGAGTTTGGGGTCCGGGGGAACGAGCGTCAGCGAGTTCGAGAAAATCTTTGATTTTCGAGTGACGACCGGAGTGAGTCGAGAAGACCATCAGGTCTTCGAGGTAGTCCCCCGGTGACCTGTATGGAGAAGGCGGTGGATTGGTGCTTCTTTCCGGGGGCTGCCCTTGAAAACCTGCGGTCCGTGGCACATCAAAGATATGCACGCACAGGAAAATCTTCGGTATCCTGTGTTCTCAAGTTCGCTGACGCTTGCACCCTGCCATTAGGATCGGTGGTGGGCTGGCAATTTCCTTCTTGTCAGTTAGTATCCATCCCCTGAAACAATCCTGAGAGGGTAAATACACAGAGTCAAAGATTCGCTGAGAGGGAAAATGCAAGACATTTTCCCCGCACACCTTCCTTGAAACAGAGGGGTATCCCTCTACGGGTATGCCGTGAAAAAAGCGTCAGGATACTGGATGTGCCCGTCGCCCATGAAGGGTGCGGGCAAGAGGTGAGTCCGAGTGTGGAGGGGTGTCTCCCTCTCCGGGGTGTATGGGTCTGTGTGGAGTAATTTTTTTTATCTGGCCCGGACCTGGGTGCCGATCACGGAACGGATCTGTTCGCGCAGGAGCGGGTGGACCATGGGTGCGCGGGCGAGGTCTTCAAGGGCGATGCCGGCTTCACTGTTTCCGTTCCGTGCCATCCCGGTGAGGAGGTCGACAGCGTTGCGCTGGATCTCGTTTACCATCGGTTCGTTACTGTCCTTGATGGAGAGATAGAGTTGGAGGACGTTTTCGTCGTCATAACGGTGCATAGCAATCACCAGAGGTCTGTCAACGTATGTACATATATAATCTATTGTAGTTAATCTCTTGAATTGAACCTGTCCGGTGGCCACAACCGCTATATAGGAACATAAAAAAATAATTAAGAGCACTGCACCATGGTATGCCTCGCCCTCTTCCTTCCTTTTCCCGATTGTCGGAGAGAAACAGGAGGGCAGGTATCCCGGAATACGCTGTCTATGTCGGGCGCATCTGATTATGATGGCTCCCGGCGGCAGAGAGGCGAATAATGGACTTTGTTAGTGTCTTCAATCAGATTGTAATCCTTTTCCTTCTCATCCTGACCGGATATGCAGCCCGGAGAATGGGTGTGTTCGACGACCATACGACGAGCG
>NZ_JAQVNX010000132.1 GCF_028702905.1 Methanofollis sp. | reverse complement strand
GGCCGTGCAGGACAAAGGCTAACCACCTTCAGGCTATACTATCCTGAGGAAAACAGAGAGATATCATGCCAGATGTTGCCATTATCACAGGGTCGGCCTCGGACAGCGCCATCGCCGAGAAGGCCGCAAAAGTGCTCGACGAGTACGGGATCACATACGACCTCCAGGTGATCTCGGCCCACCGCGACCCGGACCGCCTGGAGGGGTACGTGAAGGCCTCGGACGCGAAGGTTTTCATCTGCATCGCCGGGATGTCGGCGGCCCTGCCGGGTGTCGTCGCCTCGAAGACGAAGAAGCCGGTGATCGGCGTCCCGGTCTCAGGGAAACTCCTCGGCGGCCTCGACGCGCTCCTCTCGGTCGTGCAGATGCCGAAGGGCGTGCCTGTCGCCTGCGTCGCGGTCGATGGCGGGGAGAACGCCGCCCACCTGGCGGCGAGGATCCTCGGGGTGGCCTGATCAGGACGATGACTGTCCAGCCGACCCTTCGGACCGCGCATCTCCTTCTTGCGCCGTTCAGGTTCTCAGACGCCCCGGAGATCGCACGCCTTGCCGACGACCCCGCGATCGCAGATACGGCGGTGCGGATGCCCTACCCGTACCCGCAGGGAATGGCCACGGCCTGGATCGCGGCGAGCATCGCGGGGTGGGCGAACGGTCGGTGCGCTGTCTGGAAGAT
Organism: Methanofollis sp.; assembly: GCF_028702905.1. Taxonomy (NCBI): domain Archaea; kingdom Methanobacteriati; phylum Methanobacteriota; class Methanomicrobia; order Methanomicrobiales; family Methanomicrobiaceae; genus Methanofollis; species Methanofollis sp. Next base: position 4,004 of record NZ_JAQVNX010000132.1, on the reverse strand, counting down.
TGTGCGGGCCGGCGACGGCGTCCTCATCGGGTCGGTCGGCCTGACCATCGACCCCGCGAACAGGAACGCCGAACTTGGATACTGGATCAGGACCGACGCGTGGGGGCGGGGCTATGCGACCGAGGTGGCGGTGGCGGCCGTCGCCTTCGCCTTCGGGCCCCTTGGCCTCCACCGGGTCCATGCCTCCTGCCTGCGGCGGAACCCGGCCTCCGCGCGGGTGCTCGAAAAGGCCGGGCTGCGCCTTGAGGGATGCCGGCGGGGGCACCTCTTTCACAGAGGGCGTTTCGAGGACGTGCTCAAGTACGGGGTGGTGGAAGGGGATCTTCGCCCCTCCCGTGATGAAGAGGGAAAAGAGCCGCGGGCGCCCGGGAACCCCGGACCCCGGAGATATCTGGAGACGGCGGACCTCTGATCCGCCGTGCAGGGAAAATGGGCTCTGAAGAATCGCTCATGAAACGGAGTTTCAGGCGGTTCTTTGAAAACATCGCTGGCTCTGTACAACAGGAATTTCCTGGAACTGAAAAAAAGTTTTAGTCCTTCGGCTGGAGGAGGTTGACGATCTTTTTTGCGACGCCGTCGGCCTTCTTCACCGCCCGGGCGTCTGTCATGATCTCGCCCGGGAGATAGGCCTTCCCGCAGACATGGCCGAGGTACGAGAACTGGTGGGTGTTCAGGAAGCCCTCGATCGTCTCCAGGGAACGCTCGCAGCCGCGGTCGGCGCAGACCGTCACCGCCACGGCATTCCTGCCCGCGAGTTTCCGGTCATGGTACAGGGAGTAGGTTCTGTCGATGAGGTTCTTCATCTGGCCGTTGACGTCATAGTAGTAGGTCGGCGACCCGATGACGACCACCTCGGCCTCGATCATCCGCTGGGCGATGTCGCTCCAGCCGTCCCCCTCGATGACGCACCACTTTGTCTCCTTGCACCTCTCGCACCCGGTGCAGGGGTGGACGATCCGGCCGGCAAGGGAGACGAATTCGGTCTCGATCCCTGACATCTGCACCTTCGCAAGGATGTACCTGACCAGCTGGGCGGTGTTGCCGTCCTTTCTCATGCTCCCTGATACGCCGAGGACCTTCATACACTGAGATGGACTTCACCCATATTGCTCTTTCTGATCTGCGGGACGAGGCCCGCCCTCCTGAACGCCTCCGCAATCTCTGCAAAAGGATCTTCAGGCCGGAAAAAGAGGTGCGAGGGACAGGAGCAGTCCGTGCATCCGAAACCCGGCACGGCCTCCCCGCCGATCGCGGCGGCGATCCGGCACTCCATATCCTCCTCCGTCGCCCCGAGGACCGCACCCACGAGAGCGACGTCAGAAGAGAGGAGGAGGCGGTCGATGTGCCAGTGCGGCCGCCCCTCCCGCGTCGCCGCAAGCCTGACATGCCGGCCGACCCGTGCCTCGAGTCCGCCGGGGCCGAGGGCCGAACCGACATAGATGTGATACCCGGCCCTGAAGCGGACCGTCCCGAGGCGGCCGACCTCGATCTCGCAGGCCGGAGTCTGGAGGACGAGGCAGTAGACGCCCTTCATCACCGCGTGCCCTTCAGGGCGAGGGCCGACGCCCTGACATGCCTGCTGCCGCCGCTCTTCACCGGTTCGCCGTGGCCGGGGTACAGGCCCTCGACGTCGAGGGCGGAGAGGCGTTCTACCGAGGCGGCGAGGGCGCGGCCGTCCCCGCCCGGAAAGTCGCACCGCCCGAATGACCCGCCCGGGAAGACGGTGTCGCCGCAGAAGAGGGCACGCTCCTCCTCGCTGTACAGGGAGATCCCGCCGGGCGTGTGGCCGGGTGTGTGGATGACGAGAAGGCCGCCGACCCTCTCTCCGTCCGCGAGGATGCGGTCGGGGACGACCATCGGGGGGTGCTCGCAGAACATCGGTGCAAGACTCGGCGTATCGTCGGTGAGGCCGGGGACGTCGAGGGCGTGGACGCAAACCTCGGCGCCGGTCATCGCCGCGATCTCCTTCAGGTGGGCGATATGGTCGTAGTGCGTATGGGTGATGACGATCGTCCTGACCCTGTCCGCATGGGGGGCGACGGCCATCGGGTAGACCCCGGCGTCGATGAGGATATCGCCGAAGAGATAGCTGTTCGCGAAGAACCCCTCTCCCGGCAACCACGTGACTGGCATGCAGAATAATAAGGATCGGTGACAGATGTGTGTTATGCAAACCCTGATCAAGGAGTCCCTCAAAGGCGTCCCGCCCGAGATCGAGGCGATCGCGAGGGACGAGGGGCTTTCACCACGGCAGGCCGCTCGTGCTGTGACGAGGGGACGGATCACCGTCGCCGCCAACCCCCGTCGCCCGCACCGCCTCGTCGCCATCGGGGAAGGGTGCCGGATCAAGGTGAATGTCAATGTGGGCACCTCGATGCAGAGGTGCGACCCTGACCTTGAGATCAGGAAGGCCGAGGCGGCACTCGCAAACGGCGCCGACGCCCTCATGGACCTCTCGACCGGCGGCGACCTTCCGGCGATGAGAAAGCGGATCCTCGCCCTCGACGCTCCTGTCGGCACGGTCCCGATCTACGAGGCGGTCAGGCGGGCCGGGTCGGCCGCGGACGTCACCTCGGACATCCTCTTCAATGTCATCAGGGACCACTGCAAGCAGGGCGTGGACTTCCTCACCCTCCACTGCGGGGTGAACCAGGACGCCCTTGCAGCCCTGAAGGCCGATCCCCGTATCATGGGCGTGGTCTCGCGGGGCGGCGCCTTCCATGTGGCGATGATGGCGGCCACCGGCGAGGAAAACCCGCTCTATAAGGAATACGGCTACCTCCTTGAGATCCTGGAGGAGAACGACGTCGTCATCTCTCTCGGCGACGGCATGCGGCCGGGCTGCCTGTACGATGCGGAAAGACTTGCGAAGGCGACGGAGTACGTCACCCTGGCCCGCCTCGCAAAGCAGGCACTTTCCCGCGGCGTCCAGCGCTTCATTGAGGGACCGGGCCACATGCCCATCGACCAGATCGGCTACAACGTGCAGATGATGAAGGAACTCACCGACGGGGCGCCGCTGTACCTCCTCGGCCCCCTGGTGACCGACATCGGCACGGGCTACGACCACGTGGTCGGGGCGATCGGCGGGGCGGTGGCGGCGATGCACGGCCTCGACTTCCTCTGCATGGTCTCGCCCGCGGAGCACCTCGCCCTCCCTGACCTCGACGACATCGTCGAGGGGACGCGGGTCGCAAAGATCGCTGCGCATGTCGGCGACATCGTGCGCCTCGGCGAGGGTGCCCATGCCAAGGCCGACCTGAAGATGGCCCAGGCTCGCAGGCGCCTCAACTGGGACGACCAGTTCAAGGCGGCGATGTACGGCGACCACGCCCGGAAGATGCACGAGAGGGACGGCGACCTCGACACCTGTTCGATGTGCGGCGACCTCTGCGCGATCAAGATGGTGCGAGATCTGCTCGACGAGACCCCGAAGGAATAGGGCCTTTCGAGATCCCATCTCTTTTTTTGCGGTTCGCCCTCTCTCTTCCGGTCTCTCTGTTTTTCCGTGGTTAATCCTGTGAAGGGAAACTTTTTCCCACGCGGTTCATATCCTCGAAGGTGCCACCGCATGTATGGACAGCATACCTCTCACCATCGGTGGGAAGAAGGCCGAGGGCTTTGTGATCCCCCTCGGCCCGGCAAACCTCGTCTTCGTGAAGATGGAGAAGGGCCTCGTGGGTTGTGGCGCCGTCGACGTGCAGGCCCTGGAGAAGTTCGGCTACGCGGCGGCGAAGGTGCGGCTGGCATCGGGGCCGTCGATCCGGACTGTCGACGACATCCTTGCCGGGACGATCGCCGCGGCAAACGGTCCGGCCCGGGCCCTCGGGATCGCGGAGGGCATGAGCGGGCGGGAGGCCCTGGAGCGCCTTTGAGAGGTCTCCAGACCTGCCAGTTGGAATATGTATTTAAACCCAGAAATTGCCTCGTTTTTTCCGGGAAAACGGGCTGTATCCACAGTTATTTTAAAATAAAATGATGCAAAGGATGAAAACCCTGGACTG
>NZ_JAQVNX010000131.1 GCF_028702905.1 Methanofollis sp. | reverse complement strand
CGCAATGTTTATTTCATGGTTCCTCAATGTATCTCCGGTGACCGGCACGGAGAGACCCTCCCATACGCTGCCGCGGGTGCTGATCTGCACCCTCCTGATATTTCTGGTCCTGATCACGCCGAGCGCCGGAGGGGATGCCGGCGAGACACGGACTGTGATGCTCCTCCTCTCCTACAACCAGGGATTTACCTGGACTGACGACGTCGTCGCCGGTGTCGTCTCTGTCCTCCCGCCCGATGCCAGGACAGATCTGCGTATCGAGTAGATGGACACGAAGCACGCCGCCGGCGAGGCGTACTATGATGACTTCGCTGCCATCTACCGGGAAAAATATCGGGACAGCCCTCCTGACGTCATCATCGCCTCTGAGGAGGATGCCTACCAGTTCCTCAGGGAGTACAAAGACACCCTCTTCCCGGGGACGCCTGTCGTCGTTACCGGCCTGAACTGGCGGCCCGACCGTCCGGCCCCCGAGAGCCCTGACTTCACCGGCGTGATGGAGGACTACGAGATCCCGCGGACGATCGACCTCGCCCTCTCTCTCCACCCCGAGACGGAGACCCTCGTCATCGTCAACGACAACATCTCGACCGCAGGGAAGGAGAACGCACTTCTTCTCCGGGAGATCATCCCCGCCTACGAGGACCAGGTGAACGTGACCGTCCTCGAAGACCTCCCCTTCACCGACGTTGAGGCGGCCCTACAGATCCTTCCCCCGGAAAGCGTCGTCCTTCTGCTCACCTACAACACCGATGCCACCGGTCGTGGCTACACCTATGACGAGGTCGCGGCGAGGGTGCGGGCGGCGACAGACGTCCCCATCTACGGCGTCTGGGACTTCTATCTCGGGAAAGGGATCGTCGGCGGCTACATGACCCGGGGCTTTATGCAGGGAGCGACGGCCGCGGAGATGGCGTCGACTATCCTTGACGGGAAACCGGTCGAAGATATCCCGCCAGTGGTGGCGCGGCCGGAGTCGGCAATGTTCGACTATAATGAACTCCAGAGGTTCGGCATCCCCGACTCGGCCCTGCCGGCAGGGAGCACGGTGATCAACCGCCCGCCCGGCACGGTCGAGGTGGAGAGAGAGACCGTCTGGACCGCCGCCGCCGCCGGTCTCCTCCTCATCCTTCTCCTCGTCACTCTCACGGCTATGAACCGCCGGTTGAGGACGACGGAGGAGCGGTTGCGAAAGAGTGAAGAGCGCCTTTCCGCAGCTCTTGAGGCGACAAACGACGGCCTGTGGGACTGGCACATCCCAACCGGCACCACCTATTTCAGTCCGGGGTGGTACCGCATGCTCGGGTACGAGCCCGACGCGTTCGTGCCGTCCTTCTCCGCATGGGAGAGGCTTATCCATCCCGAAGAGCGGGAAAAGGCGGTCGCCGCGCTTCTCGCCGCCAGCCGAGGTGAGAATGAGATCTTCAAGGCCGAGTTCAGGCTGAAGACAAAAGACGGCGGGTGGAAATGGATCCTCGGCCGCGGCCGGGTCGTCGAATGGAAGGACGGCACGCCCTTCAGGATGACCGGCCTGAACACCGACGTCACCGCCCGCAGGATGGCCGACGACGAACTCGCCCTCCACAGACGGCACCTTGCCGACCTCGTGGCGGCGCGGACTGCTGACCTGGACCGCGCCGTCGGGCAACTGAAGGCGGAGATCGAGGAACGCAAGACTGTCGAGGCAAACCTTGCCACCGAGAAGGAACGGCTTGCCGTCACCCTGCGCTCGATCGCCGACGGCGTCATCGCCACCGGCACCGACGGCAGGATCGTCCTGATGAACCGCGCCGCGGAGGTCCTCACTGGCTGGCCGCAGGAAGAGGCCGAAGGGAAGGACCTCGCCGCGGTCTTGCGGGTGCTCGATCCGGAGATCAGGCAGGCGATTGCCGGCCCGGTTCATGGCACCGGGGGCGACGCTGTTCTCCTCAGAAAGGACGGGGAGGAAAGACTCATCTCGAGCTCGACCGCCCCGATCCGTGACCCTGAGCAGCGGGTCACCGGCTCCGTGATCGTCGTCCGCGATGTCACTACCGAGAGGCGTGCCGAGGAGGAGCTGGTCCGGGCCCAGAAACTCGAGTCTGTCGGTCTCCTTGCCGGCGGGATCGCTCATGACTTCAACAACTTTCTGATGGCGATCCTGGCGAACATCCAGTTCGCCGAAGACGGCCTCGCCGCGGATGACGAACGGTGCACATACCTCAAAGACGCGGAGGCTGCCCTCTTCAGGGCGCGTGACCTGACGGCGCAACTCCTCACCTTCGCCCGCGGCGGTGCGCCCGTGCGCGAGGCCCGTCACCTCACCGCGATGATCACGGAGACCACGGCCTTCACCCTGCGGGGATCGGCGGTGCGGCCTGTCTTCGAGATAGAAGACGGTCTCTGGCCAGTGGACGTGGATATCGGGCAGATCTCCCAGGTGATCGGGAACCTCGTCCTGAATGCCACGCAGGCGATGCCGGATGGGGGCACGGTTACGATTCGGGCGAAAAACACGGAGATAACCGCCGCCCGCCCCTCTCTCGGCCCCGGCAGATATGTCAGGATCGAGGTGGCCGACACCGGGGAGGGGATCGACCCTGCACACCTGGGAAAGATCTTCGACCCCTATTTCACGACGAAGGTACATGGTCGGGGCCTCGGCCTCCCGAGTTCTCTCTCTATCGTCCGCAGGCACGAGGGCACCATCGACGTCTCTTCGACGCCCGGCGAGGGGACGACATTCACGGTCTACCTCCCGGCGAGCGAGAGTGCGCCGCGCGAGGAGAGAAAGGAGACGCCCCGGGCGCGTGAAAACGGCGGGCCCCGGAGGAGGGTGCTGATCATGGATGACGAGGAGGGGATCAGGGAGGTGATGGCCTTGATGCTCGGGAAAAAGGGCTTTGCCGTCGAGACCGCGGCCGACGGCGCCGCGGCGGTCGAGCGCTACGAAGAGGCGCGGACACGGGGGGAACCCTTCGACGCCGTCGTTCTGGACCTGACCGTTCCCGGCGGCATGGGAGGGAAGGAGACAGTCGAGCGCCTGCTCGCTATCGATCCTGCCGTAAAGGCGATCGCGTCGAGCGGGTACTCGGACGACCCGGTGATGGCGTCGTACTCAGAATACGGTTTTGCCGCGGCACTCCCGAAACCCTTCAGGGTGGACGACCTCGTCGCCGCTCTGGATAGCCTCTTCAGCAACCGCGAGTGAGAGGTCCGGCATGCTCTCGTTTTCGGTGGCGTAGAGTTCCTGTTCTGGTGCGGGACACCAACCCCCCGCCTTCCCCGGACTGCCCGCCGGGGGACTACTCAAAAATCTTCGATTTTCTCATGCTCGCATCGTTCGCATCTCGAAGGTCTTCGATCCCATGCAGATCGGAGATCTGCCGGAACAGGAAAATCTTCGATTTTCCGTGCACGTAAAACCAGAGATTTTACTTCTCAGAGAATCTTTGATTCTCTGTGTTCTCAAGTTCGCCCCGTTGCCACCGGACCCCCGGTACAGGCACACAGACAGGATTTTTCCAGAACCGAATGAGCGTCAGATCCTCGACGCTTTCAGGGGTTCTGCCCGGTCGTGAGGGGGGAGGCCTCCTCCCCGAATCCCATCTGTTTTAAGGCCAGCGCCTTCTTCTCGACGAGGTGCCAGGAGGCATAGGCCAGGGGAAAGGTCAGCAGGACCGAGAGGCCCGAAAAAAGCCAGAGAGGCATTGACGTCCCGAGATAGAGGACGATCATCTGCTGGATCGGATAGGCATAGATATAGACGCCATAACTGAAGTCGCCGCGATTCCCGAACCTGTTCAGGGCCGGAACACCCAGATGGGCGACGGCGAGGACGATGTACGGCACGGCGACGAGGGCGAGAAAGAGGGCAAAGGGGGTCGGCGATGCAGCGACAAGGGCGACGGCAAGCACGCCGGCGGTCGCGGGGTCGTAACGGCGGCCCCTGTGGTGGACAGCGAGGTAAGCACCGATGAGGAAGTAGAGGGTGAACCGCACCTTCGCAAGGCCCGGGTCCCAGTACACCGCCATCCAGATGGCGAAGTCGGCGGCTATCAGGGCAAGAAGGACATCTTTTCGCCGCAGGAGGCCGGCGACACCGAGGAGTGCGACGAGGATGTACATCACGAACTCCACCGGGATCGTCCAGAGGGATGCGTTTACGAAGGTGACAGGGTTCGACTGGAAGAGCCCGAGGGCCGATCCGTTCCAGACCGAACCGAAAGACGCGAGGGTGAAGGGTGAGAGGAGCGTCATGAAATAGTCCACGAGGGGAAGGGTCGTGGCGAGCGGACCGACGAGAAGAAACGTGAAGATCAGGGCCGGTACCAGTGCGGGAAAGACCCGGAGTGACCTTTTCCAGAAGAACCGCTTCACGTCGGGTTGTGTCATCCAGCTCTGCGGGATGAGATACCCGCTGATCACGAAGAGACCGGCAAGCGCCGCCTGCCCCACCAGCACCGCCGGGGAGTTGCCCGGTATCGCCCCATATCCAATCTGGAGGGCATAGGCGTGGGAGATGATGATGACCAGGGCCGCGGAGAGACGGAGAAAGTCAAAGTTGTTTGCATGGCGGCGGGAGGTCTCCACACCACTGAGATAGGCAGGCGCGTATATAGACCTGCGTATAGAGCGACCGGCGTCGGCGCGAATGCGACAGGGAGCATCCCCGGCCCCTGATCCCCGGCCGGGAAGAAGGGAACATTTATGTGCTTCTGCTCTTACTGAAGCTTTACATGATCAAGGTCGCAATCAACGG
>NZ_JAQVNX010000130.1 GCF_028702905.1 Methanofollis sp. | reverse complement strand
ACACAGCCCGGAAGATCGCCCAGGGTCTCGGCGCCCGCCTCGAAGAAATGCCCGGCCTCGTCGAAGTGAAAGGCAGCACCGCCCGCCTCCTCCCGGTCAGGGACCGGGCGGCCTCACTCTTCGGGCGCTACGACCTCGCCGCAGCACCGAAGGGAAAGAAGGAGAAGCAGATGACCCTCGGGGAAGTCATCGACGGCGAGTACACCGCCGAGGCCATCGACAGTGACCACCCGCTCACCCTCACCGGCACCACCGTCCTCGACACCGTCCACCAGAGCATGCTCCTCTTCGGCGCCGGAAAAAGCGACGCCCTCAAACGCTTCCTCCTCGAAGATGTCAGAAAAGACCCACAGTTCGCCACCCTCGCCCAGGCCCTCTCCGCCCTCTACCCCCCTGTTTCGGAAGAGAAGCGCTGGGTGGACGGCGTCCTCGCCAGGAAAAAATCGCTCGGGGTATAACATGGTTGAAACATCGTCCAGATCCCTCCATCTCTTTATCTCGCATGAAGAGAAGGAGAAAAAGATTGCAATTTCCCTGAAAAGACTCATCAAACACATATTCCGCGATAAGATCGACGTATTCGTCTCTTCCGACGACGAAAGCATCCCATCTGGTAAGCAATGGTTCGACGTGCTCACCACCGCCCTCAGGCAGGCAGACTACGTAGTTATTCTCTGTTCAGGCACTGCAGTCAAACGTCCGTGGATAAACTTTGAACTCGGCGGCGCATGTCTCCTCAAGAAAGATATCATCCCTCTCTGCATCCACAACATGCAATTTAGTCAATTGCCTCCACCATACAGTAATTTCCAGGGCTTTGTCGCTTCGGATTACATCAGGTTATCCAAACTCTTCAGAGACATGGCCGATCGCATATCCTGCCCCCTCCCCCCCTTTGATATGACGTCCACCGAGTATCATAGGGTGATCCACAATCTATCGTCTGAAGAAGGTTTTGTATCATTAGCAATGGAGGGCTCCGGAACGTATATCCCAGGAAATAAATTGAATTTTTCCGGAACGGCGACCGACGGAAGCGAAATTGTAAAATTGAAAATTTATAATGCGGCAGATCCATACTCCCTTCTTGAAGAACTAAAAGTAGCCATCCAGAACGACCAGACCTATGTACAGGAGATCGATTCTTCTCGTTACCCGCCAGGACAATATTACGTCCTGGCAGAAACGCAAAAGGGAATCTATACAAAGGTCACATTCCTGCTCCGTTCTATGAAACCCGAACCAACACCCCTATACAAAAAATTTCTGAGATGAGGAAAAAATGGCAGTAAAACCCTGGTACAAAGTAATCACCCCCCGTGAGGACCTGCGGGAGGGAAGACCGACCGACGCCTCAGAATTTGCCGTGCACCTCGACAAGGTCAGAACAGGCCAGGCACCCCCTGACTACCAGGACCCCCGGCGCTTCTTCGAACGGACCTACCTCACCGACACCCTCCGATCCTTCGCCGCCGAAGTGGTCGCCCGCCTCTCCGGCAAACGGGTCGAGACCAACGCCGTCTTCAACCTCACCACACAGTTCGGAGGCGGAAAAACCCACGCCCTCACCCTCATCTATCACCTCGCCCGTTGCGGGCAGAAAGCCGTCGGGTGGCCCGGTGTCATGGAGATCGTCAGTCAGGCAGGCATCTCAACTATCCCGCAGGCCGCCACCGCCGTCTTCGTCGGCACCGAGTTCGACTCCATCGCCGGCCGGGGCGGAAACGACGGTACCCCTCTCCGCCGGACGCCCTGGGGCGAGATCGCCTGGCAACTCGGCGGCGAGGAAGCCTTCGCCGTCGTCCGGGAACACGACGCGAAGATGGTTGCGCCTGCCGGCGACGTCATCCAGGCCTTCCTCCCGAAGAACACCCCCTGCCTCATCCTCCTCGACGAACTGATCAACTACACCAGTCGGAGCCGCGAACTCAAGACCGGCCTCGCCGACCAGATGTACACCTTCATCCACAGCCTCTCCGAAGTCGCTCGCAGCTCTGACAGTGTCGTCCTCGCCATCTCCGTACCCGCCTCTGAACTGGAGATGACACCCGCCGACATCGGAGACTACCAGCGCCTCGAAAAACTCCTCGAACGGGTCGGCAAGGCATATATCATGTCGGCAAAGTCCGAAACCGCCGAGATCATCCGCCGCCGCCTCTTCGAGTGGACCGCCCTCCCCTCCGACGCAAAGGACACCATCGCCGAATATGCCGACTGGATCCGGGACAACCGCACCCTCGTCCCGGGCTGGTTCCCTGTGGACCACGCCTACGAGGCATTTGAGGCAACATACCCCTTCCATCCCATGGTCCTCTCCGTCTTCGAACGGAAATGGCAGACCCTCCCCACCTTCCAGCAGACCCGCGGCGTCCTCAAACTCATGGCCCTCTGGGTCTCCCATCTCTACCAGAAGAGTTACCGCAAAGGGGTGAAGGATCCTCTCATCACCCTCGGTTCCGCACCCCTCGATGAACCCCTCTTCCGCGCCGCACTCCTCAAACAGGTCGGAGAAGGACGGTTCGAAGGCGTCATCACCACCGACATCTGCGGAAACGCCGACTCGCACGCCCAACGCCTCGATGAAGAAGCAGGCGAACCCATCCGTTCTCTCGGCCTTCACCGCGCCATTGCAACAACAATATTTTTCGAATCCAACGGCGGGCAGCCAAGAACAGTCGCGTCTCTCCCTGAAATCCGTCTGGCCGTCGGCGGGCCCGGCCATGACAGTGGCAACATCGACACCGCCCTCGAAGCGCTTGCTCCTCCATCGGGCAGTTGTTTCTTCATGAACAAAGAGGCCAACGACTATCGCTTCGGAATCAAGACCAACCTCATAAAAACACACGCCGACCGGAAAGCCTCAATTCAATCTGACGTCATCAGGCAGAAGGCGGAGGAGACGATCAAGAGCGTCTTCGACCAGAGCCCCTCACTTGAAAGAGTATATTTCCCCAAACGCAGCAGCGACATCATGGACAGGCCGGCGGTGACCCTCGTTGTTCTTCCGCCGTCGATGGATGCTCAGAATGCAGAAACACAAAGTTGTGCGCTTCAATGCACAAAATGTCATGGCGGATCGGGACGGACCTATAAATCATCACTGATATGGGCAATAGCCTCGAATGCAGGTCCCCTCGCAGAGACAATCCGCGACTATCTTGCCTGGTGCGAGATCAGGGACGACGCCGACACCCTGAATCTCGACGATGCCCAGAAACGACAGGCCAGGGAGTATGTCGAGACCTCTAAGAGGCAGATGAAGGAGCAGGTCTGGGAAAGTTACAATGTGCTGGGCCTCTACACCCCCGAGGACACCATACGTCTCGAAAACCTGGGCCGTATCAATTCCAGCGCCTCGGAGTCCATAACGAAGTTCATCACGCACAAACTAAAAGAACTGGACCAGTTAACCGACACGGTAAACCCCAACTATCTTGTCAGGAACTGGTCCCCCATATCACAGGAATGGAGCACCCGTCAGGTTAGAGACGCCTTTTTTGCCTCCCCACGCTTCCCCCGCGTCAGCAGTCAGGAGGTTATCAAACGGACGATTGCTCGGGGAGTCTCGGACGGGATCTTCGGATACGTGGGAATAACGTCCCTGCATCAGCATGAACCATTCTCTTTCAACCAACCCATGAGCGTTCTGGAAGTTGAGATCTCAGACGATATGTTCATCATACCCAGAGACGTTGCGGAAAACATTGTCCGGGAAAAAGAGATGGACACTACAGTTGCCAGGGTTGTAATCCAGCGGCCGGACATACCTCTCAAATCCGGGCAAAAACAGGAGTTACGTGCAACCCTCTATAACGCAGATGACCAGATTATTTCAAGTAAATCAGCGTGCTGGAAAGCGGTTGGAGGTGTGATTACTGAGGGAGGCGTCTTTGAGCCGGGACCAGGCGATAACACATTTGAAATCACCGCCTCCTGCGATGATGCGACGGCCACCGTTAAAGGATCCATCTCTCCTATCACAGAAACCGCCCCCATAGAGACAGAGCCTGAAAAAATCATTACGTCACTTGAACTGAGTGGTGAAATGCCCCATCGTCAGTGGGCCAATTTTTACCGCAGGGTACTATCTCGGTTTTCAAATGACGGGCGTCTCACGGTGAATGTGGAGATCGAGATCGAAAATCCAGATGGGATATCGATGGATAAAATCGAGGACGTGCGGGTTGCCCTCAGGGAACTCGGTCTCAATCAGGATTTTTACCTGAAAGAGAGGCACTCTGAGAAGTAAAAAAAGAGTCACGGGGAGTCACCCCGTCACTGCAATTATTGTGGGAAAAAACCGTCCCTCACTTTTTCCGATACACATTCAGCCCGATCTTGACCTCCTCGTCCCCGGGCACCGAAATATTCCCCTCCGTGGACGCGATCGTGATCGACTTCCCTGACTTCGACTCCCCGAAATCCTTCGAGAGGTCGACCGTGATCACCAGCCTGTCCCCGTCCCGTTTCATATCGACGTTTTTCATCGTCAGCAACTCCTGTACACCGATGCGGCAACGTCCCCGATGAAGCTGCCGAAACAGGAGCGACCACCTCCCCCACGCCATCCCCTCCGTTTAATACCCATCCAGAACCACCTCTCCCCATGAAACCATCCTTCTCCCTCATCTCTCTCACCATCGTCCTCGCCCTCCTGCTCGCCGTCGCCGGGTGCACCGGGTCTTCCTCCCTCCCCTCCGTGTACATCCTGTACGGGTCGGAGATTGGCGACCTCTCGTACACCGACACCGCACACCAGGGCCTGCTCGCGGCGCACGACACCCTGTCTTTC
>NZ_JAQVNX010000129.1 GCF_028702905.1 Methanofollis sp. | reverse complement strand
GACCTGGGCGGGCTTTCGGCCGTGGATGCCGTGAAAACCCTGACCGGTTCCCTGGACTCGGTCGACAGTAACGATCTCTATCAGAATCTCAGCTTCGTCGTCAAAGCAGCCGACAGCGGTTTCACCGGCGGGTCTTCCGGCGGCGGCGGCGGTGGCGGCGCTCCGTCGGCACCTGTCCAGCCTGCGGCGCCGGTGATGGAGTACACCGGGAACGGCCCCCTCGATCTCGACGGCAATGGGGCTGTCCAGTACAGGACCGTTATCTCCACCGCTGAGAAGGATGCCGCCCTCTCCATCGGCCAGGGGGTCAGGGCGAAGGATATGTTCGGGCGTGCCCTTGAGTCGGTGACCCTCAGGAGCGTCCCTGCAGACGACCTGCCCGGCGTCGACGCGGGCCCTGAGGCATTCGGCCGCGCCCTGAAGGGCGGCCCTGACGGGGCGACCTTCGACCCAGCTGTCGAGGTCAGCCTCACCCTCACTCCCGAGGAGTGGGAGCGCCTCGCCGCAGGAGAGCAGTTCGTGGTCAGGTGGTACAACAGCAAGACCGGGACCTGGGAATCCCTGGAGACCACCGTCGACAGCATGAAGCGGTCTGTCACTGCGAAGGTCTCGCACTTCACCCTGTTCGCGGTCTTTGCCGAGGCAAAACCGGCGGCAGCCCCTGAGGCGACGGCGACCGTCCCCATCGCGGCCCCGACGACTGAAGCAGTTGAGACTGCGGCCTCGACTCCGGCGCCGCAGGGCGTCGGCGTCGGCTTCCCCTGGCAGTGGGCAGCGGGCGGCGGTGTGCTCCTCGTCCTCTTCGGCGGGATCTACGCCTTCCGGAAGAAGTAACATTCTCTTTTTTTAACTTCACACCCCCTCCATCTGCTTCGCCGGGCAGACATTGCAGATGGAGAAGAGCACCTCCTCCTCCTTCTCCCGGATCGGGCAGTAATAGTTCTCCCCTTTTTTTTCGACGGCAAAGCCGCCGGGGAAGGGCGTGCCGACAGGGTGGCCGGGCCCGCCCTCGACAAACATCACAAAGCCCGCCATCAGATAGTAGAAGAGTGTGTGGTGGGGATTTTTCAGGCCGAAGTCCGTACCCCCGTCTTCCAGACATCCCGGAACGATGAGGGCGACGAACGCGTCAAAACGTTCCCGGTCGGCAATCGGGCCTTCAAGAGCTGCAAAAGATCCTGAACGGTGGGCGAGCATCAGGCGGTGGTATGCGCCGAAGAGTTGCGCCTCGAAGTACGGCCGCACCCGGGAGCGGTACGGCTCGGGCAGGCGGTCGACCTCCCTTTTGATCCCCCCGCCGATCTGCTGGAGGTCGAAGAGGGTATACCGCTCTGCCTCGACTGCGATCGCCTCTGCAAGATCACCGCGGCTCCGGCATCGGGCAAGGCGGTCGGCGGCGGCACGGATACGGTCGGGCATGGACAGGATATTTTTGGCGTTCTGGAGATATCAGGAGTGTGGATGCCTCTCTCCCATCTCATATGTCCATGACCTGATCTCACACTCTTTTCAGGCATGCCCCCGCGACACTATATATGTCTGGTATTATTATTGGTCTCAGATACCGATGAATCGATCGCCTCCTGAAATTTCTGTGGTCCTTCCGTCCCTGAACGAAGAAGAGACCATCGCCGACTGCATCACAAAGATCAGGCAGGTCTTTGCAGACCTCGGTATCGAGGGGGAGATCATCGTCGCCGATTCGTCCCTGGACAGGACACCCGAGATCGCAGCCTCACTCGGGGCGATCGTCGTCAGGCCCGAGAAGATGGGCTATGGCAACGCGTATCTTGCAGGCCTTGCCCGGGCCCGCGGGACGTACATCGTCATCGGGGACGCCGACAACACCTACGACTTTCTCGAAATCCCGAGGCTGCTGGCGCCGCTGGAAGGGGGGGCCGACATGGTGCTCGGCTCGCGCCTCCGGGGGACGCTCCTCCCCGGCGCCATGCCTCCCCTCCACCGCTATATCGGCAATCCCCTCCTTACCTGGCTCCTGAACCGGGTCTTTCGCACCCATATCTCAGACTCCCATACGGGCTTTCGTGCGATCCGGCGGGACGCCCTGGAGTGCCTCCACCTGAAGACCGGCGGGATGGAGTTCGCATCCGAGATGATCATCGAGGCGGCGATCGCCGGACTCCGCATAGAAGAGGTGCCGATCACCTACCACCCCCGCCGTGCCCCCTCGAAACTCCAGAGTTTCTCCGACGGCTGGCGGCATGTCAGGTTTATGCTCCTCTACCGGCCCGTGCCGTTCCTCGCGGTCCCCGGCCTCTTCTTCGCCTTTTTCGGCCTCTCGCTGATGCTTCTCTTCCTTGTGCGGGGCGATGTCGAGACCTACCGCCTCCACTCCTTCATACTCGCGTCCCTCGCCTTCATCGGGGGTCTGGAGGGCATGCTGATGGGACTCATCATCAGGGTCTTCTCCACCGTCCACGGCTACGGGCAGAAGAGCGCAATCGTTTCGGGGCTGCTGAACTACAATATCCTTGAATGGGGGATCGCGGGCGGCACCCTCATGATGGCAGGAGGGGCTGCCGTCGGTTTTGGCATCGTCTACCAGTGGGCCGCCGCGGGCTTCGGCTCCCTCTCCCAGATTGCGAATGCAGTCTGGGCCCTCGCCCTCTTCCTCGCCGGGATCCAGATCCTCTTTGCGGCGATCTTCGTCAGCATGATGCTCCTCAAGGCCGATCAAAAAGAGGAGTGATGGGGATTTTACCCGGAGAGGACCGCCTCTTCCGTCACCGTGAAGGAGGTGTCTGTCCCGGCGATCCTGTACGGCCCCGTCGCCCTGACGCCGCCGTTCTCGCTTTCAGTGGAGTAAGACAGGACAAATGTCCCGTTCACGCTCTGCTGCCTGTAGGTGAATGCACGGCCGCTGTTCGTGACAAGGGGCAGTTCGACGACACCCTCCCCTTTCACGACCGCACCCGGCACATGCTCGAAGACCTTGATGCTCGTCGCCTGGTCCTTCGACGACTCGTAGACCAACCGGTAGTGTCCGAGGGCCGGGACCGTGTCGAGGGGCCGGGCCGGGCTGTCGCTGAGCGCGACCGCACCCTGTCCCGCCGGTGCGCCGAGGGTATACACCTCCGCCTTCTCCCTGATCTCGTCCAGCGGTCCGCGGAAGACCTGCCTGATCTGGGGGTACCCCCGCGTGGCGAGCGTGCTGTTGTCATACGCGACGCAATAGGCCTCTGACGGTTCGGTCATCGACCCGTCCAGTATCTGCAGCCTGGTCGCCATCGTGTGATAGTAGGGGGCGTCATAGACCCACACCATCTTCTGTCCTTCTGTCTGGGCGGCGTTCGGCGGCAGGAAACCGCGTGCATACCGGCCCAT
This sequence comes from Methanofollis sp., assembly GCF_028702905.1. Lineage (NCBI taxonomy): Archaea > Methanobacteriati > Methanobacteriota > Methanomicrobia > Methanomicrobiales > Methanomicrobiaceae > Methanofollis > Methanofollis sp. Next base: position 1,527 of record NZ_JAQVNX010000129.1, on the reverse strand, counting down.
CCCTGCTCCGGGGTTTATCCAGGACGCGATGGTGGCGAACTTTCCTGTCATGGTCCTGCCGTCGGTGATGATATAGCGTGACCCCGCCACCCCGAGCACATCCTCGGCCTCGTCCTCGGTCGTCGCCATGAAGAAGGTGGCCGCACCGCCCGGCCCCACGACATTGTCCTGGAAGGGGTTGGTGTTGGGGATACGCCCTGCGAGATATGTGATCCAGTGGCCGAAGTCCCACCATGCCATGACCCCGTAGGCCTCTTCGGGGTACCGGAAGGTGTCCTTCTCATAGACCCCGAGGACGTCCACGCCAGGGTCAGGTGTGTGTGCGCCCAGCCATTCCAGGGTCTCCTGCCACTCGTTCGAGACGACGGCGGAGTTATCTGCATGGCTCCCGAGAGTGATGTCGTTGCCGGCAGAGGTGACGACGAAGGCGGCGGCAAGGACGATGACCACAAGGAATGTCGCCATCTTTTCTGGATGGGTTTTTTTTGCAGGTACTTTCTTTTTTGATCCCTTTTTTGGTGTCTCCTTTCTCTCTTTCCCCTCCCGAAAACCGCGGAGGTACCCGATCGTCTCCCGCCCGCCGTACTCGACGGCGGCGGCGATGACGAGCGCCGCAAGGAGGGCGGCGACGGCCGAAAGGTAATACTCGTACCTGATGTGCTGGACCGCGGCCACCAGGATGAGGGCCGACCAGACCAGGACGAAGAGGGACTCTGGCCTGGTGCTCTTGAGGGTGCGGTACCCGAGGACCCCGAGTCCTCCGGCAAGGAGGATGAGACCGTAGTTCAGGCTCGTCCAGGCGAGTGCGGGGTTCCATGGCTCCATCTCCCTGATCAGGGAGGTCTCGTAGACAGTCCCGAAGAAGGTCGTCAGGTTCTGCCAGAACATCGCGGAGAGCGCCGGGTCGACGACGCCGAGGAGGACCACCGACCCGATCCCGAGTGCGCCGATCGCCGCCGGGTACTCCCACCTCTTCCCGGCGAGCACGCGGGAAAGTGCGTACAGGACTGCGGTCCCCGTGATCAGCATCAGGTAGGCGATGGGGTGGGCGATCGAGTAGGTCGTGAAGGAGAGGACGTCGGTATGGACGCCGAAGAGCAGCATATACAGGGCCGGGATGCCGAAGACGACGCCGTTGACGAGGAGGAGGTATTCGCCGTGCCGTCCCTCCCCGTGCTCGCGCACGAACTGGATGACGGTGAATACCCCGGCAATGAGAGCGAAGAGGACCATCGTGGGAGCGTTCAGCAGTCCCAGGAGGTACGCGACGCCTGCCGCCGACGAGAGAAGGAATGCGTTCCTGAGGACTGTCCTGTCCGGGGACGGGAATGAAAGCCCCGAGGCGTACCCCAGTGCCGCGATAGAGCAGAGACAGAAGAGCGTGCTGAAGAGCACCTCTGTCACATGGTGGTCGACGAAACCGAAGACCGAACGGTAGTAGAATGCCAGGGATACGAAGGGGATCAGCCCGGCGGCGACGATCCCGGTCTTCCAGGACTCGAGCTGCCGCCCGAGGAGGTACATCAC
>NZ_JAQVNX010000128.1 GCF_028702905.1 Methanofollis sp. | reverse complement strand
CGTCACCGAGGGGAAGACCGCGGTGATCCATCTCGACCTCACCACCCTGACCGGCAGCCTCGCCGTCACCTCGGCGCCGACCGGCGCTCTGATCCTCATCGACGGCGCCGATACCGGCAAGATCACCGACGCCACCGTCGACGGCATCGCCGTCGGCGAGCACACCGTCACCCTGACGAAAGACGGCTACCGCACCGCCGAGGCGAACGTGACGATCCGGTACAACGAGACGACGACCCTCACCCTCGACCTCGTCGCGGCGACCGGGAACATCGCCGTCGCCTCGACACCCGACGGTGCAAAAGTCTTCCTCGACGGCACCGACACCGGGACGACGACGAACGCAACCCTTGAGAACGTCCCGGCCGGGGAGCACACGATCACCGTGAAGAAATCCGGCTACATGGATGCCTCGACGACCGTGACCGTCGCCGACACCGAAACCGCCACAGTCTCCCTCACCCTCCTCGAACCCTCCGGCAGCATCCGGGTCACCTCCTCCCCTGACGGCGCCCGCATCATTCTCGACGGTACCGACACCGGCGAAATGACGAACGCCACCCTCACCCGCATCTCGCCGGGCGAGCACACAATCGCCCTGAGCCTTGAGGGCTACCTCGATGCGGAAGAAACCGTGACGGTCGCCGTCGGCGAGACCGCAGAGGTCCACGTCGCCCTCAGCAGGGCCGCGATCACCCTCCGGCCCGGCTGGAATTTCGTCTCGACACCGAAGACCCTCGCCGCCGGGCAGGACACGATTGCGATCTTCGACGAGGTGGACACCGGCGGCCACTCCGTCCTGCTGTATAACGGGACGAACCGGTGGGAGGCGATGAGTTCGGCTGAGAGGTTCCAGCCCCTCGACGGCGTCTGGATCTTCGCAAACGGCACGTACACGATCCCGCTCACCTTCGCCGGTGGATCGGTCTCCACCCCCCCGACAAAAGACCTGGACGAAGGCTGGAACGCGATCGGGTTCTCTGACACCGTCCCCGAAGCCGCGGCCACCACGCTCAGGGCGGTCGAAAAGAACTGGATGACCCTCTTTGCGTTCGACGCGGCGAACCAGGCATACGACGTCTCGATCATCCGCGGAGCAACAGGCCGCCACGGCGACGACCGCCCCATGAACCCCATGCAGGGATACTGGCTGTACATGAACAGTCCCGACACTCTCTGCGCAATAGGAGCATGAAGGTGATGCAGTAAACATCGCCGCGGCAGCCCTCATCGGTGGATAATGCCGTCATGAAGGGGCACCGCATTCTTCTTTTTTTTATCTGCGGGGAGAAGCGGGCAGGAGTCTTTCGTCTCCTCCCGCACTCTCCCCTGTATGGGTGGGCCTGGTGGTCGTTTTTCAGCCGGGGAGGCAGGCGCCGTCGCCCGGTGAGAATGATACCCTTCTCGCCTGGAGCCTGCCGTATGATCCCGAACCAAGCTGGGTTCGGTCGCATCGACAGTCGTGACCGCTCCCCCGCCCTTCTTCGTCGGCCTCCTCATGTGTATCATGTGGTTCCTTGAAGGCCGATTGCAAGGGCGGATCTCTGCCATGATCATTCATGGTATTGGACTGCCGGCGCAACCATCATATCGGAAATATAAGAAGAGGAAACCCGCGCTCAGGCGAGTTCCAGGATAAACATATCAGTGCCGCCTCATGCCGTACATCGCGGTGAAAATTGCTATAATGGCAGAGCAGGCCCCGAGAGGGGAGCGGGCGGCTTCCGGTTCTGCCGGTGCTGTCTCTTGAGAGTCGGTCATGGGAGGTGTCGCCGGCATGGTCGCGGTTTCTATGCCTGGCGTCTCCTCCCGGGCCTGATAGAGAGTGACTCTTTTTCCCTCGCCTGCTGCCACGATCCTCTTCCCGTCGCCGGAGATCGCGAGGGCATGTGCCGGAGTGTCGATGACCGTGCTGAGGACCTCGCCCCCTGGCGAGTTGAGGACGATCCCCTCACCGCCCACGGCGATCAGGGCCCCCTCCCCTGCAACCCCGACTCCCGGAAGTCTGTCTCCTGAAACTGTCGTCCAGAGAAGGTTGCCGTTCCTGTTGATGCAGGAGGCCACGCCGTGATCGGCACCGACGGCAATATATGACCCGTCGCCTGTGACAGAGCAGGAGAGACTGCTGCTCCCCGTGCCATAGCGCCATAGCAGTCTTCCGTCACCCGCGTATCTGAGGACCATGCCGTTTTTTGTCCCTGCCACGAGGGACGTAGCGTTGTCGGCGAGGTCCAGGGTGACGATGTCATCGTCGGTCCGGACCGACCATGACGGCAGAAAAACACCGACGGCGTTTTTCCTGAAGAGCACCAGGCTTTCATTGTCGAAGCCCCCGGCAATGCAGGAACCGTCAGGGGAGATCCCGACACCGAGGGCAAAGTAGCCGTTTGTATGTCTGAATACCCTGGCGCCTGTGCCGTCATATGCCCTGAGGTCTTCCCCGTCGACGGCAACAAGGGAACCGTCCCCTGATATCCCGAGGTGCCGGCCATGGCCGCCCGGCACCTCCCAGAGCAGTGCGCCGTCGGCAGTGTAACAATGGAGAGTGGAATCGGTACGGGCGGCAACCGTCGATCCGTCTGCCGAGATGGCGACATCTTTGACGGTATCTGAAAATGTTTTTTCCCACACGGGTTCAAAGGACGGCCCTGCCATTGCCGTGCCCGCCATCCCAGCAAAAAAGAGGGCGGCGATGAAGAACGCCAGCCCCCTCATCCCCGCCTCCGGAGGAGGATGCAGGCCCCGAAAAGTGCAATCATGCCGGCGCCGGCGCCGAACCCCGGCGCCGGTGCGGCGGTTGTGGGTGCGGCTGCCGCGGCGTCAGGGAAGAGTTCGGGGTGGATAGCGGCGGCGACCTCTTCGAGGGCGTCGACGATCCGCGGGCCGCCGCGGTCGATGATGTCTGAACTGACGATGTACACCCGGTCGTCCTGCACGGCCTTCATCTTTGCAAAGCGTGGCTCGTTCATGAAATACCTATAGATCAGGTCGTTCCCGCTCTCTCCCATCCCTGTCCCCGAGTTTACCAGGATGATGTCGGGATTGGTGGTGATGAACCGCTCCAGGGTGACAATCTGCCAGCCTTCAACGTCGGGAAATGCGTTCTTCCCGCCGACAAGGGTGATGAGTTCGTTCTGGAAGGTGGCATTGCCGCTCACCCAGATGGGGTCGTACCAGACGGCATGCATCACGCTCGGGCGCTCGGTGGTCGTCCCGACGGCTGCGGTCACGGCGTCGATCCGCGTCTGCATGGACGTCTTCAGATCGGCCGCCTCTGCAGTGCGCCCTGTCGCCTCTCCGGCGAGGGTGATGTCGCGGAGCGTCCCCTGCATGGAGTCCGGGTTGAGGGCGACGACCGTCAGGCCCAGGTCCCTGAGGTGGTTGACAACTTCCTCGGTGTTCCCGAACGCCGCAAGGACAAGGTCGGGCTTTGCCGCCACCACCCGTTCGATGTTCACGGTGGAATACCCGCCGACCTTCGGTTTCTCCTCTGCCCCGGCCGGGTAATTGCAGTAGTCTGTCACGCCGACCACCCGGTCGCCGAGACCGAGGGCAAAGAGGATCTCGGTGTTTGCCGGGGCAAGGGAGACGATGCGCCGGGGTTCATGCGTGATGACGACCATCTCCCCGAAGTCGTCGGTGACGGTCACCGACTGCCACGAAGACGAGGCTGCTGCTGTGGTCGTCTGTGCTATCGGAGTCGCGACGGCAGTCGTCGTCGCGGTCGCCACGGGAGCGGAGAGGGCAGGCGCCTTCTGTCCCGGGAGGATGGGGTAGGATTTCCCGAGCAGGGCCGGGACCGCCCGTGCCGTGATGCCGCAGGGGTTGTCTGTGGTATATGCCGTCCACGCGAACGAACCGTCTGGCTGCTGGAGATTCTGGAGATAGGAGGCTGCGTCTTTGCCGTTTTTCGACCATCCTGACGGGTTCTCGCCGGCGGCGGTGGCGGCCTGGACCACCCATGCCGCGGATGCGGCGTTCGACGAGGACGAACCGCCGTAGTTGAAACCGCCGTCGTCCATCTGGTGCGTCCTGAGGTAGTCGAGGGCCAGTGCAACGGCAGGGGAGTCCTTCGGTTCGCCCGCAGCGATGAGCGCCATGATCACAGCTGCGGTATCGTCCGAATCGCTCTCGGCACCGGGCATCCAGCCGTAGCCGCCGTCCTCGTTCTGCTGTTTCTTCAGCCAGGCGGCAGGTTTCTGTGCGTTTTCGCCCGCGGCGGCAAGCCCGAACAGGCCCCAGTAGGTGGTGTAGACGAAGTCGCCGAACTGACCGTCGGGTTTCATCCGCCCCTTCAGGTCGGCGAGGTGGTCGTGCCCGCCGAAGGCGCGAGGGTCCTCGCCGGCGGCGGCGATCAGAGTCACCATCTTCCCGAGTTCGGCCGTTCCTTCGGGTCGCGCGGCCTCGTCGGAATCTTTCCAGTAGTCGACCGCCGATGTGCCGTTCACCGTCCATGCATGCGGGTCCCCGCCGCTGGCGACGATCGCCATCACGGCAAACCACGAGGTGCCGGGGTTTGTCTCCCTCCCCGGTTCGGCGAACCCGCCATCGGCCTGCTGGCAGGACCGGATATAGTCCATGCTCTTCTGGACGGCCGGGTCGGCCGCGTCCATGGGGTGGGCGGCACCGAGAGCACAACAGGTCGCGCAGAGAAGGATAAGGATAGGAAGTGTCAGTCTCATTTCAGTCATCCCTTTTTCTGATCACGTACGCTGTACATCCGATAAGGACACCGGAAACGATGGCGAGGGTGCTGAGAGGCGCCTGTTGTGGTGCGGTCGCCTCAGGCGGTGTCTCTGTGGAAGGTGCGGCGGTGTCTGTCGTGTTCATCGTTGCCTCTCTTTCGCCGAGGGCGAGGAGTGCGAACCCGGAGAGTCCCTCCGGAGAGTCTGCCTCAAAGACCAGGTTGCCTGCACTGTCCGTCCCGGCCGGCCGCGTCTCCAGGAATGCGACCGTCCCGTTG
>NZ_JAQVNX010000127.1 GCF_028702905.1 Methanofollis sp. | reverse complement strand
TCCATCATTCTCTGGTGCGCCTCGTCCCGCGCCGTGTACACGGTCCCGGAGAGGGTGACGGCGTCCCCCGCACGGAGGTCGAGCACCTCGTCGCCGAGCGGCGTTGCGAGGTGGATCATTCCGCCACCTCCACGCGGCGGGTCGCCCGCCTGCAGGCCCAGCACTGCACATTGACAGCCACGGGCAGGGACGCGGTGTGGCAGGCGCCGGTCTTCACCTTCACCGCGAGGGCCGTCGTGTCCCCGCCAAGGCCCATCGGCCCGATGCCCAGGGCGTTGACGGCGTCGCAGATCTCCTGCTCGAACGAGGTCATCTCGTCGATGGGCAGGAGGAGCGCCTCCTTCGCAAGGGCCGCCGCACCGTCGAAGGTCGACCCGATGCCGACGCCGAGGACGACGGGCGGGCAGGGGCGGCCGCCGGCAAGGAGCGCGGTTTCGGCGACGAAACGCTCGATCTCGCCGGTCTCGGAGGGGAGGAGCATCCTGACCCGGGAACAGTTCTCCGCGCCGGCCCCCTTCGGGAGGACGGTGACGGTCAACTCGTCTCCGGGCATCACATGGACCGCGGGCATTCCTTCGCCTGTGTTGTCGCCGCTGTTCTCGCGGGTGAGGGGGTCGACGACGTTCGGCCTGAGAGGAACCTCGCGTGTCGCCCGCCTCACTCCATCGGCGACCGCGTCGAAGAGGTCGCGGCTGAAGGGCACGGTCGGGGGAATGGTGAGATAGACGACCGGGACGCCGGTGTCCTGGCATATCGGCAGCCCGTGCTCCTCCGCATACCTGATGTTCTCCTCGATGTTCTCAAACTGGGTGCGGGCGGTTGCACTCTGTTCCCGGTCGCGGGCCCGTGCGAGGGCGCGCCGTACGTCTGCCGGAATCGATGTTTCGGCTTCCAGGAACGCAGAATAGGTAGCAGATGCGACTGCCCCGGAAAGGCCGGATGCCGCTCTCTCTATCATTGAGTAGTATGGGGGAGGGGCCGCTAAAAAAATATCTCATTCCCGCCGCCCCTCCGGCAAAGAAAAGAAGAGGAAGAAAATTTCGTCCTGCTTCACTCGAAGACAACCACGCGGGTCGGCGTAGGGAGCTTGTACCCGCCGTGCTTGAGGGCATCCTTTGCCTTGTCCGTGTACTGCGGGTTGGTCCAGACGGTGAAGACCTTCTGGCCCGGGGTGACACGGGCGGCAGAGCCAACGGCCTTGCCGAATGCAAGGCGCATACCTTCTGACACACGGTCTGCACCGGCGCCGGTTGCCTGCTTGTTCTCACGAAGCACATGGTGGGGGTAGGTGCGGAGCTTGAGATAGTAGTTCGAACGTCCCACCTCCTTCATCAGGCGCCTGTTAATGTTAATACGTGCCGCTTCAAGAGCGGAGTGACGGATCTGGCAGGCTTCGAGCACTTCAAGGGTGATCTCAAGAGGGAAAGAACCACTCGGGTCGCCCATATCGTACTGAACAACCTTACTGCCGGGGACACCGCCCATATATTCTCGCCGGGTGTAGGCCTTCTTGGCGAGATTTCTATACATTACTCCTGGTTTTCGTACCATACCTCACAACGCCTCGCCGTAAGTTAGTGCTTTATAACATGGTTATTTTGCTTAATAAAGGTTACTGGGAGGCTTCTTCGCCTCCCTGGATCAGGGAGAGGACGTACCTCCTCACCTGCGCGAACTCGGCACTGGTGCGGTCACGCGGCCGCGGCACCTCGATGGGGATGACCTCCTGCACGCGGGATGGCCGCGGGGAGAGGACGACGACCCTGTCGGAGAGATAGACTGCCTCGTCGACGCTGTGCGTCACGAAGATCACAGTCTTTCCGGTTTTTTTCCAGATCTCAAGCAGTTCTCTCTGCATCGTGTTTCTGGTCTGGGCGTCCAGGGCCCCGAAGGGCTCGTCCATGAGGAGCACCTGGGGCTCGACGCAGAGCGCCCGGGCGACGGCCACGCGCTGGCGCATGCCGCCGGAGAGTTCGTACGGGTGGCTGTGCTCGAAATCATCGAGGCCCACCAGGGCAAGGTATTTTTTTGCCCGCGCATACCTCTCCTCTTTCCCGACGCCCTGCACCTCAAGCCCGAAGGCGATGTTGTCGAGGACCGTGCGCCAGGGATAAAGCGAGTACTCCTGGAAGATCATCGCCATCTCGGGTGTCGGCCCGGCGATCTCCTTCTCGTTGATCGCCGCCCGGCCGCCTGTCGGGTTGTCGAGTCCTGCGATGATCCGCAGGAGCGTCGTCTTGCCGCAGCCAGAGGGGCCGAGGATGCAGATGAACTCGCCGTCCTTCACGTCGAGGGAGATGTCGCCGAGTGCGACGACCTCCTCACCCATTTCGTTGGTGAAGACCTTTGAGACATGCTCGATGGAGAGGCTCATCTGACCATCCCCCTCCACCTGAACTCCCTGTTTTCAATGGCCCTGAAGAGGCCGTCGATGCCGAGGCCGATCAGGCCGATGACGATCATGCCCGCGATGATCACCTGGGACTGGCCCCAGTTGTAGGCGTACATGATGAGGTACCCGAGACCTGAGGTCGTTCCCGGGAGCATCTCGGCCGCAACGACACACATCCACGCGATTCCGAAGCCGACCCGGAGGCCGGTCCAGATCGTGGGCAGGGACGCCGGAAAGATGACCTTCCTGAGGATCTGGGCCTGGCTCGCACCGAAGGTGTACGCCGACTCGACCCAGGTCCTGTTCACCGACTTGACCCCGTCGACTGTGTTGAGCAGGACAGGGAAGACCGCACCGATGAAGATGATGAAGGTCATCGAGACGAGCCCGGTCTTGAACCATGCAAGGGCGAGCGGGATCCAGGCCAGCGGCGGGATCGGGCGGAAGATCTGGATCGTCGGGTCGAGGAAGTTCTCGGCCCCTCTCCAGTAGCCCATCACGATGCCGATCGGGATGCCGACGGCCGCCGCAAGGCCGAAGCCCAGGAGGACGCGCTCAATGGAGAGGAGTGCGTTGTCGATGAGGCTCCCGCTGCCCAGGATGTCAACGGTGGGGGCAGTGAGGATGGCGAGCACCGACTCCACCCGCGGCAGGATGAACTCGCTGTCGATGAGTATCGCTGCAATCTCCCAGCCGATGATGAGTAAAATGGGAAGGATGGCACCTATGGCCTTCCTCCCAAGAAACGCTGTTCCTGTACGTTTTCTCTTCGCCGATTCCGTTGTCTTCATCAGACTTCTTTCACCACCAGTCCGCTGTCTTTCAGGGCGAACTTGAGCATGACATCCTGGATGGAGCCCTTCAGCGGGGCCGCAATCTTCAGCGGCTTGCCTTCGGCAGCTCTCGTCTTCGCCCATTCAGCGAAGGTCGGCCAGTCGTTAACCGGTGCGGATGCAGCGACGACAAGTCCGGATCCCTCAGTATTAACGGGTTGGACGATCTTAATAGGTGTTCCTTTGTCGATGGCGCTGATCGCCGGCGGAGCGCCGACCCAGGCCATCTGGATGTTGTTGGTCGCGGCGAGCTGCATCAGGGCCGGACCGGCGGCGCCGGAGACGAGAGTGACGTCGGCGATCTTCTCACCATTGATGATCAGTTCGAGGTTCTCGGGCCTGGTCTGGGTCGGATCCTTCGGCTTCAGGGCGATGCCGTAGGTCTGGTCGAAGTACTCCCACTTCTTGATCGCGACGAAGAGCGAGGCGTGGTGGTCCGACATCAGGTAGCCGATGCCGAAGGGCTTGTCGAGCTTTGCCGGGGTGGCGATCTTTCCTGCATCGAGCATCGCCTTCGCGTCGGTGTACGGCCGGGTGTTGAAGAGCAGGGCCTTCTGTTCCTCAGGGGTGGCGTTTTTCAACGAGCCGGTGAGGTAGCCGAGGTCTGACTGGGCGTCGACAAAGAGCATGACGCCGTCCTGCCACTGTGCGGAGGGTTCGCTCGTGAACTTGATGGTCGGGATCGCCTGCTCAAGGACGTCGACAGAGTTCACCGAGACGTCGCCAAAGGTGAAGTTGCCCTTGCCGACGAGCCAGTCGGCGACGATCTCGGCGGACTCGTTCTGGTGCTCATTTACATACTGGTTGCCCAGGATGCCGAGGGCGCTGATGGCGTTGACGACGTCGCGGTGGTCCGCGGTGAAGTCGTCACGGGCGGCGATCACGCAGCAGGAGTGGTCCTTCCACATCCCCGCGGGGGGGAGGTCCTGCGAGTACGAGGCGACCTTTCCGATGCCGCTCAACGGGGCGACTTCCACGATGGGCTGCCAGGCGATGTATCCGTCGATCTCGCCTGTGGAGAGGAGCATCGGCATCGGGCCGACGCCCTGGGTGTAGGTAATGCCGACCTCCGCTGCTTCGGTCTTCGGCGTCTCCTCGGAGACGCATCCGGTTGCCAGAAGAATAACCGCAAGCCCGAAGAGGAGGGCTGCGGCAAGCATCTTTTTTGCCATGAGCGTACTGGTGGCCCCGAGGATATTTATAGGTCATTATCCTGCCCTTTTCACCTGTACGATGAGGAAAAATTTGGACTCGGATTGTCTGGTTGTCATGTGAAACTCCATCCCTGTCCCCTCCCGGGGGGCAGGATCTGTGGACAGGAAGAAACATTCATCGTCTTCGTTTGCACAAACAGAAGTACATGATCCAGGCAGACCCCATCGACCGCCTACTCAAGGCGGCCCTCATCTCGGACGACGAGTTCACCGCGACCCTCAACCACATCCTGAAGACCGACCTGCGGATCAGCGTGCGCGAACTCTCGGAGAGGAGCGGGATCGCCCAGAGCACTCTCTACAAGATCCTCACCGGCAAGAGGTCGCCGACCCTCCCGACCCTCCGGGCGATCGCAAATGCCGTCAGGTCCTTCTCCCAGCCGTCGGGCGAGGCTTTCATCGGCCTCATCGCCGCCCGCTATGTCCTGGAGTCCATCCAGGAGAGGACTGTCACGATCGACGGTCAGCCGATCCGCGTCCGCGAGTACCCGGTCCACACCTTCGAGGACACCCTCATCGCCGCGGTGCGTGCCGAGCGCGAGGGGGCGCTCGCCATCGTCTGCGCCCCTATCGCATCGTCCACCATCGAGCACCTCGTCCGCATCCCGGTGACGACGATCATCCCGAA
>NZ_JAQVNX010000126.1 GCF_028702905.1 Methanofollis sp. | reverse complement strand
CCATGACTGGAGCCTTGTTACGGTTGTTGAATATGCTGTCAATTACCTGGAGGTACAGGAGATCGTTGTCGTCGGCCATTCCGATTGCGGTGCCATGAAAGCGCTGGATAAAGATCTTCAGGACCCCTATATCCCGCTCTGGCTCAACGATGCCCGTGAGGCAAAGACGCGGGTCGATGGCCGTATTTCGAATGCACAGACGCCCAAAGACCCGAAGGAACGCGCTCACCAGATTGAGCTGGAAAATGTCAGGCTCCAGATTGAGCACCTGATGACGTACCCCTCTGTCAGGGAGGCCGTCGATGAGGGGAGAGTGCAGGTCCATGGCCTGTACTATGACCTGGCAACAGGCACCCTTTCACGGGTGACATGACCTGCTCCCGCGGACGGCAGGGTGCGACTCTTCACCGCACCACGAGCACGTGCGCCCGCGCCCTGTGCACCACCGCCGCCGTCACCCCGCCGAGGAGAGAGCGGAGAGCAGAGTGACGCCCCTTCGCCCCCATGACGATGAGCGTCGGTGCAAATGTCTCCTCGACACCGAGAATCTCGTCGATGGCGTTGCCGGTCGCAAGGTCGGTGACGACCTGCGGGATGCCGGGGGGTTCGAAGTGCCTCTTCAGGCCTGCAAGCCGCATTGCGTCCTCCCTATTGAAGGCCGCGATCTCGTCCTGCGACGCCGTCCAGAGGCGTCGGGTGTCCTGCACGTGCATGATCACGAGGCGCTCGGGCCGCGCCCCGGCCATCCACTCGATGAAGGGGATGCACCTCTCCGCCTCCTCCGAGAAGTCGGTGAGGTAGAGAATCCGGCGGAAGATCCCGTCCGTCGTGAGGGTGCAGGCCGTCGGGTCCCCCTCCTTCAGCACCGCAAGGCGGAGGACGAGGAGAGGCACCGGCGCATGGGCGAGCACGTTCTCGGTCTGGCTCCCCAGGAGCATGCGGGGGATGAGGGAGCGGCCGTGCGACCCCATCACGATGAGAGAGGGCGGGTCGGCCTCGGCCCTCTCCAGGACCTCGATCCAGGGGATGCCGTCGACGACCTCGGCCCTGACGTCGGGAACACCGCAGGCCAGAAGACGCTCCGTCCACCCGGCCATCACCTCCCGGTCGTGCTCCCGCACGCCGGGGTCGGCCGCCGTGTCGCGGATATTGACCACATACAGCAGGTCGGCCCGCCCGACGCCGAGACGGGCGATCTCCTCCACGGCAGGCTTCATCGCCGCCGCAGAACCGTGGATCTCCAGGGGCACGAGCATCCTCTCCATCATCCGCTCTCCCCCCGGAACATCCCCTGCGTCCGCAGGCAGATCCGCACGAGCATCAGCATCACCGGCACCTCGATCAGCACGCCGACGACCGTGGCGAGCGCCGCCCCCGACCCCAGACCGAAGAGGATGGTCGCCGTGGCGATCGCCACCTCGAAGTGGTTGGAGGCGCCGATCATCCCGGCCGGGGCGGCGTCCCTGTATACGAGGCCGAGCCGCGGCGCCAGGACGAAGTACCCGAGGGTGAAGATGAGCACCGTCTGGAGGAAGAGGGGGACCGCGATCCAGAGAATGGTCAGGGGGTTTTCGACGATGACGTCCCCCTTGAAGGCGAAGAGGAGGACGAGCGTGCCGAGCAGGGCGACGATCGAGACCGGCGTCAGCAGGTGGAGGAACCGCGTCTCGAACCATGCCATCCCCTTGCGGGCGAGGATCCATTTCCTGGTGAGATACCCGGCGACGAGGGGGAGGGCCACATAGACGGCGACCGAGAGGAGGATCGTCTGCCAGGGGATGGGCATGGCGTTCACGCCGAGGAGGAACCCGCCGAGCGGGGCGTAGAGGACGAGCATGGTGAGGGAGTTGATCGCCACCATGATCAGGGTGAGGCCGTCGTTGCCTCTGGCGAGATAACTCCACATCAGCACCATCGCGGTGCAGGGGGCGATGCCGAGGAGGATGCACCCGGCGACATAACTCCGCCAGAGTTCGACGACCGTGCCGTCGGGGAGCACCTCGGTGCCCGGGATGAAGCCGACGAAGAGGTAGCCCAGGAAGAAGGTGGCGATGAGGTACATCGTGAAGGGCTTTATCGCCCAGTTCACGAAGAGGGTGAGGGCGACCGGCCGCGGCGTCCGGGCCGCCCGCAGCACCTCGGCGAAGTCGATCTTCACCATGATCGGGTACATCATGAAGAAGAGGGCGATGGCGATGGGTATCGAGACCTGGTAGACGGAGAAGGAGTCGAGGGCGACGGCGACGCCCGGAGCGACCCGGCCGAGGGCGATCCCGGCGACGATGCAGAGCGCCACCCAGAGGGTGAGGTACTTCTCGAAGGTGGAGAGGCGGCGTTCTGTCACCGCTCCACCGCCTTCAGGGCCGCACGCCGGATCAGGTCGGCGGGCACGGCCTCGCAGACCTCGTCCCCGCAGACGATCGCCCGGCACGAGGCGTCCGTTCCGGTGATGCAGGAGCAGGAGACGCACGGCGTCGTCTCGACCCGCACCTCGTCGAGGAGGTCTTCGAGGGGTGTGCCGTTGAAGAGGACGGTGTTGGACTCCGCGATCCTCTCGGGCGGGAGGACCGTCTCCACCACCTCCACCCTGACCCTCCGGGCCGCGAGCAGGGGCCGGATCTCGTCCAGCACCGCCGCGAGGGTGCGGCCGGTCGCGGCACACCTCTCGCAGGTCGCGTCGATGTCTTCGCCGATGTGCCGCCATTCGACGACGAGGGTGGTCTCCCGCAGGAGCGCCCTGATCTCGGCGACGTCGGCCACCCGGCCCGAGACCTTCAGGTCGCCGTCGACGACGAGCGCCGGGGTCGAGATCACGCCGCGCTCCATGAAGACGGTGATCTCCTCGACCTTCTCGATCTCGGCGGAGATCCCGAGTTCTGCGACCGCTTTTTCGACGTTCTTTGCCAGGCGCCTGCACTTCGCGCAGTCGGTTCCAAGGATCTCTATCTTCATGGTCATCGCCCTCTTCTGTCTATGTCTGCCATGGGGCCGTGTGTCGTATAATCATTCCGCAGCAGGCCTGGAACGAGCCGGGGCGACAGGGAGGAAAGGCGAACGCCGGGGTCCAATATGGCTGATATGGCCCCCATTCTCCGTTTCCGGCCCTTCGATCTCGGCAGTATGGGTCGCGTTTTGGGACGTGCCGTTCTGGGGGTTTTTGCGTATTCGACGGGAAAAGGTGCGGTTTTATCGGAGGTAGAATGTCCGCTCCGGGGGGAGAAGGGACGCGGGGTGGGCCATGCCGGGATCGAGGGGGAGAAGGGCGGGAAAAAGGGCGGAAATCGGCGCGAATCCGGGAGCAGCAGATCCCCCATCGTGCAACAATCAACCCTATATGCGCCAGGGACGCACACCCTGTATGCGCCCCCCGACGAGGTCAGCCTCCTCCTTGACGACCTCAACAGCGTCACGGCCGACGACCTCGAAGACCAGGACCTCGACTTCAAGGAATGGATCGCCCGCAGCCGGAACGACGCCCTCAAACAGATCGTCGAGTACGCCATCTGCATGGCCAACGGCGGTGGCGGCACCGTCGTCTTCGGTGTTCGTGACCACGTCGTCGGCAGAGACCGCGCCATCGTCGGCGTCCCCCCCGAGATCGACGTCAACCCCCTGAAAAAAGCCGTCTACGACTCGACCGACCCGAAAATCACGCCCGTCTTCGAGGAGGTGCAGGTGCCCGAAGGGACAGGCCGCCTCATCCTGATGCAGATCCACCCCGGCATCCCGCCCTACACCGACACCGGCGGCCATGGGAAGATCAGGATCGGAAAAGACTGCCAGCCCCTCACCGGCACCCTGCGGCGGCGCATCGGTGTGGAGACCGGGGAGACCGATTTCACCGCCGAAGAGATCCCCGGAACTCCCGAGTCCCACATCTCGGCGGCGGCCATGGAGGTGCTCAGGGCGGCGGCAGCACGGGAAAAAGCCCCCGACGACCTCCTCGGCCTCTCTGACATCGACCTCCTCACCTCCCTCGGCCTTGTCAGGTCGGGCCACATCACCAGGGCCGGGATCATCCTCGCCGGCAAAGAGCGCTCGATATACCGGCACGTTCCCGGTTATGGGTGGACGCACCTGCGCATGATCGACGACACCGACTACTCGGACCGCATGGACGGGCGGGACGCGATGCTGATCGCCATCGACCGGGTCCTCGATCGGATCATGGCCGACAACCCCATCACGACCCTGAAGCAGGGGATGTTCCACTTCGAGCTCCGCCGGTACCCCGAGATCGTCCTCCGCGAAGCGCTGATGAACGCCTTTTACCACGCCGACTTTCGGATCGGCGGCCCGGTCCTCGTCCGCCAGTATCCTCATATGCTGGAGATCGGAAACCCGGGCGGGTTCATCGGCGGGGTATCGCCGGCGAATATCCTCCACCACCCGCCTGTTGCCAGAAACCCCCTCCTCGTCGAGGCGCTCATCAAACTGCGCCTGGTGAATCGGAGCAACCTCGGCGTTCCCCGGATGTACAAGGCGATGCTGGCCGAGGGGAAGGAGCCGCCGATCATCGACGAGCGGGGGGACGCGGTGACGGTGACCGTGAAGGCGGGGGACTACTCCCTGCCGGTCCGGGTGTTTGTCGAGGAGGAGAGTGAGAAGGGGGAGGGGCTGACGGTCGATCATCTCCTCCTCCTCACCTATCTTCTTCATCACTCCGAGATCGACACGCACACGGCTGCGGTCCTGATCCAGCGGTCAGAGCGGGAGGCGCGGGACACCCTGCACGAGATGGAGACGCGGAGAGGTTACCTGGACCGCGGGGGGACCGGGCGGGGCACCTACTGGGTCCTTCGCTCCGACCTCCACCGGCGGCTGATGGTGGCGGGCCACCCTGACCGTGACCGACGGACCGACTGGGAGGCGGCGAAGACGCGGGTGCTGAGCGTGCTGCGGCAGCGGGCCGAGCACGGCGAGGCCGGTCTGTCGAATGCGGAGATCAGGCAGATCACCCGTCTGGACCGATATCAGGTGGTGCGGCTGATGAAAGAGTTGCAGTGCGAAGACCCTGCGGTTGTCCGCCAAGGTGTGGGAAAGGGCAGCCGGTATCGGTACCATGGGTGAGGGCGATTCCCGGTTTTTTGTGATCAGATATGTGATCTGCACATATCGATCACATATGTCTGGATTTATGTGATCGATTCTGTGATCTGCACATATCTGTCTCTATTGTGGAAGGGGATCACACGGTCATCATGTGCTCGTCTCACGGCACACG
>NZ_JAQVNX010000125.1 GCF_028702905.1 Methanofollis sp. | reverse complement strand
GTTTTTTTCCACTCTGAACTTCCTCCTTGCCGGGGCAAGGGCCGCTCCCCCGCAGAACCGCAATGCCGTTCAGGTGGTCGGCATCCGCGAACTCCAGCACCTCTCGGTCCCGTACCTCTTCATCGGCGGCCTTCTCGAAGGCGATATGCCCGCCCTCACCACCCGCCTCCCCTTCACCAACGACCAGGAGGCGAGGCGTCTCGGGACCAGGACCGGCGCCGAAGTCCTCAGAGAGGAGCGGGCCTCCTTCGTCGCCGCCCTCCTCGCAGGCCGGCACGTCTATCTGAGCGCACCCGTTTCAGACGGCGACCGCCCCCTCCTTCAGTCCGCGTTCCTCGACGCCGTCAGCAGGGGTGCCGGCACCTGGGGCGAGAAGGGAGAGCGGTATTCCCGGCTCAAAGCCACAGCAGCGGCCGGCGCCGCATTCTCGAAGGGACGTCTTGCCGACGGGGCCGCCCTCCTTCCCGCCCCTCTGCGGGCAGAGACCCTCATCTCCAGGATCGCCATCGAGACCCGCGCCCGCAGCGGCGCCTTCGCCTCCCCCTTCGACGCCGTCCTCACCGGCGACGGGGAGATCTGTTCTGCACTTGCAGAACGGTTCGGCGCCGACGCCGTCTACTCCCCGACCGCCCTCGAAACCTATGCCCGCTGCCCCTTCTGGTTCTATCTTGAGAAGGTCCTCGGCCTCGAACCCTTCCCTGACGCCGAGGTTGACCTCACCGCCCAGGAGAAGGGCAGCCTCGTCCACCAGATCGCGTTCAGGTTCTATACCGGCCGGAACACGAGCGGGACGGTCACCGAAGAGACCTATGGCCAGGCACTCGACGAGATCCGCGCCATCGCCGCGGAGGAACTCGCGGGGTTCACCTTCTCAAGCCCGGCCTGGACGGTCGAGCGCGAACACCTCGTCGGCTCCGAGGCCACCGGACCCGGCGTCCTCGAAGAGTTCCTTGCCACCGAAGAGAGACGCTCGGCCTCCCCCTTTGTCCCGGCCCACTTCGAGTTCTCCTTCGGGATGCCGCTCACCGACGGCGCCGCGGACCCGGCCTCTGTCCCCCACCCTGTCGCCATCGACCTTGACGGCGGGGAACGTCTCCTCCTCCGCGGCAGGATCGACAGGGTGGACGTCGCACCCGACGGTCTGTTCCTCGTCACCGACTACAAGACCGGCAGCACCCATCCCGGCCCGCGGGAGATCATGCAGGGCACCGCCCTCCAGATCCCCCTCTACCTCTGCGCCGTGAAAGCGCTCACCGGCCTGGAAGGGGCCGGCGGCACCTACTACCGGGTGCGCAAGGGCGAGACCAGAAACCAGGCGGTGCTCTGGGACACGCAGCAGAAAGAGCGCCTCAAAGGGTTCTCAACGGCGAAAAACAGTGAAGTGGACGGGATCGAGACCGCTGTCCAGGCCACCCTCGGCCTGGTGCGGGAGTATCTCCGTTCCATCAGGGCCGGGTACTTCCCGCCGGCACCACAGGAGACCCCGTGCCCGTCGTACTGCGAGTTCAGGACCATCTGCAGGTGCGACGAGTGGCGTCTCGCCGCTTCGCGGGGGGTGTGAGATGGGCCTCACCCCGCGGCAGGAAGAGGCCGCCCTCAGTCATGACCAGAGCATCTGCGTCACCGCCGGGGCCGGGACAGGGAAGACCCATGTCCTGGTCACGAAGTACATCGACCTCCTGAAGAGAGGCGGGTGCGGCGTCAGGAACATCCTCGCCCTCACCTACACCGACAACGCGGCGACGCAGATGAAACAGCGGGTCCGCGACGCCCTCCGGGAAGAGGAGGGCGAGATGTGGGACCAGGTCAGGGACGACTTCCTCCGGGCGAACATCTCCACCTTCCACGCCTTCTGCACCGGGTGTCTGCGGGAGTTCCCCCTTGAGGCAGGCGTCGACCCGGCTTTTTCCGTCCTTGACGAGCGTGAGGCCGGGCGCATACGGGACGAGGCCGTCGAGGGTCTTGTCTATGGCGAACCGCCCGAACCGTACAGGGAGGCGGTCGTCCACACCCTCCGCGCCCTCGGGCCGTCGGGGCTTGAGGAGTGCCTCCTGCGGCTGTACAATAAACGCGAGACCGCCGGGGCCTTTTTCGCCGCCCTCGGGGAGGACAAAGAGAGAGTGATCGCGGCGTGGGAGAGGGCCGTCAGAGAGAGGCAGGAGGAGGCGCTCCGCGAGTGTGCGGAGGACGCACACTGCCAGGCCCTCACCCGGACACTCCGCGACCTTGCGGCCCGCTATCCCGGCGACGCCGACCCGGCGATGCGGTACCTCCGTGCCGTCGGACCTCTCCTCCCGGTCAGGGACCCGGCCGGGGTCGTCGCGGTCGCGGAGGTAAACGCCCGGTTCAAGAGGGGCTTTGGCCAGAAGAAGAACTGGCAGGGCGACGACCTCGCCCTCGTCAGGGCGACCTTTGATGAGTTCAAGACGGCCGTCGCCCCCTATGCGGCGACCTGCGGCCTCGCCCTCGACAGGGCCGACCCCTTCACGCGGACGACCCTCGCCTTCCTCGCCGACCTCGGCACGGTCTTCTCCGCCTTCTTGAAGAGGTGCACCGCCGAAAAGCGGAGGCTCGGCGCCCTCGACTTCTCCGACCTCATCCACCTCACCCACCGCCTCTTCACCGACCGCCCGGACCTGGTGGCGGAGCACGTCAGAGGCCGCTACCGCTACATCCTCGTCGACGAGTTCCAGGACACCGACCCGGTGCAGACGACGATCCTCAGGGAGGTCCTCGGCGACCTGGTGGAGGAGAAGGAGGGACTCTTCATCGTCGGCGACCCGAAGCAGTCCATCTACCTCTTCCGGGACGCGGACGTCACCCTCTTCAAGAGGGCGCGGGAGACGATCGGGAAGGAGGTCTCTCTCGACGTCAACTTCAGGAGCACGCCCCAGGTCGTCGGTTTTGTGAACGCGGTCTTCTCGGTGCTGATGGCGGAGACGAAACGGCCCTGGGAGTTCGGGTACGACCCCCTGACGGCGCACCGGCAGGACGAAGGTTCGGTGGAACTCCTCCTCGCCCCGGCAGGGGAGGACGCGGCCGCGGCACGGAGGAACGAGGCCGGGATGGTGGCGCGGAAGGTGAGGGAGATCGTCGGCAGTCTCACCGTCTCCCCGGAGGGGGAGAGGCCGCGGCCGGCAGAGTACGGCGACGTCGCAATCCTCCTTGAGAGGCGGACCAACCTCCCCGCCTACGAGAGGGCGCTGCGGATGGCCGGGGTCCCGTACCACGTCCATTCGGGCCTCGGTTTCTATGCCCGCCAGGAGGTTTACGACCTCTCCAACCTCCTCTCGTACCTCGACAACGGCCGCGACGACGTCGCCCTCTATGGCGTGCTCAGGTCGCCGTACTTCGGCATCCCGGACGCCGACCTCTTCAGGATGGCCGGGCCTCTGCCGTCCTCGGTCCCTCTCCGGGACCGTCTGCGGCGGTATGCGGAGGAGCACCCGACCTCGGGCCTCGCCGCGGCGGCCTCGCTCCTGGAGACCTGGTCGGCCATTGCCCGCCGTCTGACGGTGCCGGCGCTGCTCGGCCGGGTCCTCGACGACGCCGGGGTCTACGCGGTGTACGGCGGCATGCCCGACGGGGAGCAGTGCCTGGCCAATGTCGAGAAGTTTGTCGGCATGGCGAGGGCCGCAGGGGAGGTCTCCCTCGCCGCCTTTGTTGCGGAGGTGAAGCGGTCCATCGAGGACGAGGAGAGGGAGGGCGAGGCGCACCTGGACCCGGCCGCCACGAACGCCGTCGGCATCATGACGGTCCACGCCGCCAAGGGGCTTGAGTTCCCGGTGGTCGTGGTGCCCGGCCTTGCCGAGAAACCGCGGCCCGATACGGCGAAGATCTTCATCGAGGACGGGCTTTTGATGGGCGTGAAGGTCCCTGACCCGGCACGGTCTTTCGAGCCGCGGGAGACCCCGGTCTTCACCTTCCTCAAAGCGGAACAGGAGAGGAAACTCCGGGCCGAGAGGCTGCGCCTCTTCTATGTGGCGGCGACACGGGCGCGGGACCACCTGGTCCTTGCGGGTGTGCGGCCTGAGGAGTTCGGAACACCCCTGCCCGACGCGCCGACCCGCATGGACTTGCTCTGCTCTGCGGTCGGCCTTTCGGAGGAGGTGGTCGAGGCCGGCGAGGTGGAGGTGGGGCCGTGCTTCCTCAGGATCGTCACCGCCCTCCCGGAGGTCGGGGCCGCAGAGGCGGAGGAGGTCGGCACTCCCACAGGCGACCTTCCTGCCTTTGCCCCCGCAGAGGTCGTCGTCGCGGAGGAGGAGCGCCCCTATTCGGTGAGCGAGGTCGAGCGCTACCTCGCCTGCCCGCGGGAGTATGAAGAGGTGTACAGGCTCGGCCAGGGAGAGGGAGGGTTTCAGCCTCCAGGATGGGCGACGACGCGGGGCATCGTCCTCCACGAGGTCCTCCGCGGCCGGGACCCGGCGGCGGTCTGCGCCCGGTACGGGGTCGAGGATCCGGCCGCCGTCGCGGAGTGCGCCCGCGTCCGCGCCCGCTTCATGGCCTCCCCTCTCATGGCCGGGGCGGTCGCCGACCACTGCGAGGTCCCCTTCAGGGCACGGGTCTGCGGCGTCCTCTTCAGGGGCGCGATCGACCGCCTGGTCAGGACGGCGGCGGGCGGGTGGATGCTCGTCGACTACAAGACCGGCCGGGTGCGGGAGGAGGCGGTCCCTGCAAAGGCGGCCGGGTATGCGATGCAGATGGCCGTGTACCGCAGGGCCGCAGAACAGATCCTCGGGGAGACGGTGCGGCCCTACCTCTACTTCACCGACCTCGACCTCTTCGTAGCGGTGGAGGGCGACGGGGAGGAGGTGCTTTCCCGGACGGTGCGGGCGGTGCGGTCGATCGAGGAAGGGCGGTTTGCGTTTGCGGAGTGCGAGGGGTGTACGGGGGAGGGGGCGTGCCCCGTGACCATCCGGGAGGCGCATCATCAGTACTAATCCAGATGAGTACTAATCAGGATTAGGGCGGAGGGACGGCTGGGATCGACCCGATCCTGGAGGGTCTCCACAGCCCCAGGATAAAAAAACTGAGGAGAGGGGTTTTGTCCCCTCTCACGCCAGGGCGGCGACGCCATCGGCCCATGCCTCGATGGTGGCCAGGATGCCGTCGTCCTCGTAGGACGAGACCCGCACGGAGGTGCGGGTGAAGGCGACCGCGTACACCTCGCCGTTTGCCGCGTGGCAGCGGAGGCGGCAGGCGTACGACTCGTTGTCCGGGTCCTCGACCGCGGTCCCGCCGATGGCGGTCTCGAGTGCGGCGTTGCCGAGGATCTCGGTCTTCGCCGCGGTGAAG
>NZ_JAQVNX010000124.1 GCF_028702905.1 Methanofollis sp. | reverse complement strand
TCAGGGACGTCGTCGGGCCGCTCGGCACGCCGAGCGATATCAAAAAATACGGCACTGTCGTCGTCATCGGCGGCGGCGTGGGTGTTGCGAGCACCCCGATCATCGCCCGTGAGGCGAAGGAAGCCGGAAACCATGTCATCGGGATCATCGGGGCGAGGAACAAGGACCTCCTCATCCTCGAAGACGAGATGAAGGAGGCCTGCGACGAACTCTTCATCACCACCGACGACGGGAGCAAGGGCATCCACGGCTTCGCAAGCACCGTCCTCGACCAGCTCCTCAAGGAGCGGGAACTGGGCTGTGTCTGGATCGTCGGCCCGGCCATCATGATGAAGGTGACCTCGGGCGTGACGAAGCCGTACGGTGTCAGGACCTTTGTCTCCCTCAACCCGATCATGGTCGACGGCACAGGGATGTGCGGGTCGTGCCGGGTGACTGTCGGCGGCGAGACGAAGTTCGCCTGCGTCGACGGACCCGAGTTCGACGCTCACCAGGTCGATTTCGACGGCCTCATGCAGAGGCAGAGGATGTACGTCGACGAGGAGAAGGAGGCGCTCGAGCACTTCCACCACCCTCATGGCGGCTGCGGGTGCTGCGGGGGTGAGCACCGATGACAGATGTTTCCGAGCACGTTAAGGACTTCAAAGAAGTCAACAAGGGGCTTTCCGAGGAGAACGCCGTCCTTGAGGCACTCAGGTGCATGAACTGCGTGCGGCCGAGTTGCGTGAAGGGCTGCCCGGTCTGCATCGACATCCCGGCATTCATCCAGAAGGTCGCAAACAGGGACTTTGCCGGTGCGGCAGAGGCCGTCAAGGAGAACAACATGCTCCCGGCGATCTGCGGCCGTGTCTGTCCGCAGGAGACCCAGTGCGAGGGCGAGTGCATCCTCTCCAAGAAGGAGAAGCCGATCGCCATCGGCGCGCTCGAACGCTTTGTCGCCGACTGGGAGAGGGAGCACGGCGTGAAGACCCCCGAAGTCGCCGCCCCGACCGGCAAGAAGGTGGCGGTCGTCGGTTCAGGCCCGGCAGGCCTCACGGCTGCGGCCGAACTCGCCCGTTTCGGCCACGCGGTCACGGTCTTTGAGTCCCTCCACGAGGCGGGCGGCGTGCTGATGTACGGCATCCCGAACTTCCGCCTCCCCAAAGAGATCGTCCAGGCGGAGATCGAGCAGGTGAAGGCCCTTGGCGTCGAGATCAGGCTCAACCATCTCGTCGGGAGGAGCGTCTCCACGGAGGAACTCCTCGCGTACGACGCCGTCTTCCTGGGCACCGGCGCCGGCCTGCCGTATTTCATGGGCATCGAGGGCGAGAACCTCTGCGGGGTCTATTCTGCAAACGAGTTCCTCACCCGCGTGAACCTGATGCATGCCAACTGCTTCCCCGAGTTCGACACGCCGGTCAAGCGCGCCGCGAAGGTGGTCGTCGCCGGCGGCGGCAACGTGGCGATGGACGCGGCCAGGGTGGCGCGGCGCCTCGGCGCCGACGTGACCCTCGTCTATCGGCGGCGCGAGGAGGACCTCCCGGCCCGTGCGGTCGAGGTCACGAATGCACAGGCCGAAGGCGTCCGTTTTGTCTGCTGCGCAAACCCGGTGCGGGTGCTCGGCGAGAAGACGGTCTCCGGTGTCGAGTGCGTCAGGATGGAGATGTGCGCCCTCGACGAGAGCGGGAGGCCGAAGCCTTCATGTATCGAGGGGAGCAACTTCGTGCTTGAGACAGACGTCTTCATCGAAGCGATCGGTCAGGGCCCAAACCCCCTCCTCATCTCCATGCTCCCCGCGCTGAAACGCGAGCGCCGGGGCAACGTGGTCGTGGATGCGGACGGTCAGACGGCCGTCGCCGGCGTCTACGCGGCCGGGGACGTGGCAACCGGCGCCGCCACCGTCATCTGGGCGATGGGTTCGGCAAAGAAGGCTGCTGCCGCTATAGACAGGATGCTGAGGGGAGAATGACTGAGGTCAGGTTTCTTGAGGAGAGGAAGGTCGTCCTCGACCTTGCAGGCGTGAGCGATCGGGAGGTGCTGGACATCGGTGCCGGCCCTCTCTCACTCATCGCTGCAAAGGAGTACGACTGCTATGTCACGTCCGTTGACATCGACGGAGAGAAGATCAAGGAGTGGGAGAAAGAGGCAGAGCGCGAGGGCGTTGCCGAGAAGATCAGTTTCGAGGAGGCCGACGCGACCGACCTCCCGTACTGCAAGGACGCCTTCGATATCGGCATCTGCTTCGGGGCCCTCCATCATCTCCCTGTGGAGAAGCGGGAGCAGGCACTCTCTGAACTGGCTCGGGTCTCGTATGAGAAGTTCGTCGTTGCGGAGTTCACCGAAGAGGGCTTTGCCGAACTGCACAGCGGGGAAGACTTCGTCCCCGTCAATCTCGCCTGGCTCGAAGGTGCCCTCAAGGCGATGGGCACCCTGACGGTCCGTCCCCTCGGGAAACTGAACGTCTATATTGTCGAGAAGGGGAACTGACCTCTCCCCTTATTCCGGGGATGAGGACTTTTTTTCGGCTCTGAGGAGATCCTATACTTCTGCCGGTTTCACCGTGCATGTGCGTTTCTGCTCCCTCAAAAAGACGAGAGTGTCGCCTGCACCTCTCTCCCGAAGCGGACGAATGGCCCGGCATCTTTTGTGCGGACGCCGCACCTCCTGAGATCTGCAGGTGAGACGAGCGGCGCCGTCCGCCGCATCGCACAGATCCGGCGGGCGCCGACAGGACCGATCCCGGGCACACGGAGGAGGTCGGCGAGAGGGGCGATATTGATATCGACAGGCGGAAGGTTCTCTGCAAGCACCCTCTTCGGGTCGGCGTCGGGAAGAAATCCGTCGTCGTCCATCACGTCGCGGAGCAGATCCGGGGAGATCTGGTAGAGGCGGACGAGAGCGTCCATCTGGTACAGACGCCTCTGCCGCCAGAGAGGAGTCGCATCCCGGCACGCGAGGGGTGTCCCTGCCACCGGCGTGAACGCGGAGTAGTAGACCCGTGCCGGCGCGAGACGCCTGTATTGTCGGGCGATGCAGGAGAGGATCTCGGCGTCGCTCTCCCCCGCGGCACCGACGACGAGTTGCGTCGTGTGACGGCCAGGCATCGCCGCGGCCACCCACGCCTGCCTCTTCTCGATGTCGCACCGATAGTCCTTCACCCCCGCGACCTCGGAGAGACGGGATGCCGACGGCGCCTCGATGTTGATCGAGATCCTGTCGGCCACCCGCGCCGCATCGGCGATGTCGGCCCGTGCGGCGCCAGGGAGGACCTTGAGGTGGAGGTAGCCCTGAAAACCCTGCCGCCGCAGGATCTCGCCGGTCTCCACGATTCCCTCCATCGCCAGGTCCACGTCGCCCGCGATGCCCGAGGAGAGGAAGAGGCTGTCCGCCCTCCCCTCGCGGTGCATCCTGAGAAAGGCATCGGCGATCTCCGCGGGTCCGGCCGGGCCCCCGCCCGTCCGTGTCCTGACACCGCAATAGGCGCAGTCGTACGAGCAGTGGCCGTCGAGGAGGACCTTCAGGAGACGCCCGCAGCCGCCTGAGGCGTCGGGCGTGTCCAGGTCGGACCAGGGATATCCCTCTACCGGCGACGTGATCGCACCCTGTCTCTCCATCAGACACCCCTCACCCGCAGGGGGCAAAAGGGATCGGCGGGCGGCACGAAAGTGAGGAGAATATATCTGTGCCCATGGCGATCGTACCCCCATGACTCCGGAATTCGAGGCAGTCAGGACCGTGGCAATGCTGATGGCCCTTGCCGCACGGACGGCGCCGAAGGGGAAGGGCGTCGACACCATCGAGGTCGAGGTGCTCACCGGCACCGACCTCACCGACCTCGCCGACGCGATGCGGGCCTATGGCGAGGAGCACACCCTCGGTTTCTTCCTGCGGGACGCGAAGAACATCGAGAAAGCGGATGCATGCGTCCTGATCGGGTGCAGGGGCCAGCAGACCGCAGGCATCAACTGCGGCGGGTGCGGGTACCCGACCTGCACTGAGATGGCCGCCGCAGTTGAAGAGGCGAAAAGCGACGGCTTCCCATTCAGGGGACCGAACTGCGTAATCAGGATGACAGACCTCGGCATCGCCGTCGGGTCGGCGGTAAAGACTGCTTCCATCCACAACGTCGACAACAGGGTCTTTTACTCAGGCGGCGTCGGCGCCCGCACCCTCAGCCTCCTCCCGGACTGCACCGTCGTCTACGCCCTCCCTCTCAAGGCCTCAGGGAAAAATATCTTCTTTGACCGCTCATAGAAACAGGCATGCCATTGATGAAGATCAGGGGCGGCGATCTCGATCTCGTTGAATACGATTTCGAGCCCTTCAGAGCAGGGACAAACATCCGCCCCCTCAGGATCGACCGGCCCCTCCGGCCCGTGCCCCGACCCGGCACATTCACGGTCAGGGCCCCGGCACGCATCCACTCGACAGTCCTGGACATGAACCGCTTCGCTCCCGACCAACCGGGTGGCGGGGGCTTCGGATATGCCGTCCAGGTGTACAGCACGGCACGCGTGGAGTGCACCGCCGACGGCATCGAGATCGAGTACGAGCGCACGCCCATCATCAGGCATATCGTCGAGGCCTTCAGGGCGACGGTGGGCTACCAGGGCGGTTTCAGGATCGCCGCGGACGACCACCACTACAAGCATGTCGGCCTCGGCTCGACCGGCACCATGCTCCTTGCCGTCAGCCATGCAATGAACGCGGCCCTCGGCTCCCCCCTCACCGCCGAGGAACTGCGGATCCTCGTCGGGAAGAACTTCGTCGAGGAGACGGCCGAAAACAACAACATGGTCGCTTTCGGCTTCGAGACCGGCGTCGGCCCGGCCGCAAGCACCTACGGCGGCTTTGTCGTCATGGGCGACGAACTCGCCCTTGCATACCGCCACCCCTTTGCCGAAGGAAAGAATGTCTTCGTCATCATCCCGAAGAGCGGCATCTCCTCGTCAGGGAAGAGCGAGTTCGACCTCCTCATGAACCGGGCACGCGACCTCGACTACCGCGACCGCCCGATCAAGGCCTACATGGTCCTGATGGACCTCCTGCCCGCGCTCGAACGGGGCGACCTCAAGAAGGCCGGGGACGTGATGTGGGAGATCGAGTTCAGGGGGTCGAAGAGGGCCGAGATCGAGCACCACGACTTTGCGATCTACAACATCATGAGCAGGTTGCGCGAGGCCGGCATCGAGTTCGTGGGCATGAGTTCGGTCGGCCCCTCCATCGCCGTCGTCACCGGGAAACCGGAGGAGGAGATGAAGGCGATCGCCGACAGCCTCGGCCTCTCGGTGGCCCTCTCCACGGCGGTCGACAACGAGGGACTGAAGGTCACGCATACGGCGTGAAT
>NZ_JAQVNX010000123.1 GCF_028702905.1 Methanofollis sp. | reverse complement strand
CGCCCCCTTTCACCGCCCTGACACAGGAGTCGATCTTCGGGATCATACCGCCCGCGATCGTGCCGTCTGCCATCAGGTCCTCTGTCTCGATCGCCCTGAGATGGCGGTAGACCTGCGTCCTCTCCCTGTCCATCACGCCGTCGACGTCGGTGAGGTTGATGAGCTTGAAGGCGTTGAGAGCGATGGCGATCTCGCCGGCCGCCGTGTCCGCGTTGATGTTGAGGCTCCGGCCCGCCCTGTCGATCGCGATCGGGGCGATGACCGTGATATAGCCGTTCGCGAGCAGGGTGGTGATCAGTTCAGGGTTGATCTTCTCGATCTCGCCCACGTAGCCGAGGTCGACCTCCTGCTCCTCCTCGCCCACCTTCACCTTCTGGTTGGCGATCTTCTTCGCGATGATGATGCTGCCGTCGTTCCCTGAGATCCCGACCCCCTGTGCGCCGCACCTGGCCAGGATCGAGACGATGCCGTCGTTGATCTTGCCGACCAGCACCATCTGGGCGATCTCCAGGGTCTCGGCGTCGGTGATCCGCAGGCCGCCGACGAACTGCGGCTCCTTGCCGAGGGCCTTCATCTTCTCGGTGATCTCCGGGCCGCCGCCATGGACGACGACGACCCGCATCCCCACATAGTGGAGGAGGACGACGTCCCTGATCGCGTTTTCGAGCATCTCCTGATCGACCATCGCATGGCCGCCGAGTTTGATCACGATCGTCTTGCCGTGGAAGTGCTGGATATAGGGCAGCGCCTCCATCAGGACCTCTTCGCGCCTCATGTGGTGTACTTCCCGTTGATCTCGACGTATTTCTCGGTGAGGTCGCAGCCCCATGCGGCGGCCGCACCCGCGCCCGCGGCAAGGTCCAGGGAGAAGACGACCTTCTTCCCGTGCATCGCCGCCTTCGCCCTGACCAGGTCGGAGACGATCACCCCGTCCTTGACGAGGGGCGTCTCCTCCGCACCCTCGCCGATGGTGAGGGAGATGGTGTCAGGGTCGAAGACGACGCCCGCCCTGCCGGCCGCAGCGACGACGCGGCCCCAATTCGGGTCCTCGCCGTAGACCGCGGTCTTGACGAGGGGGGAAGCGACGACTGTCCGCGCCACCTGTTCGGCCGCCGCCTCGTCAGGGGCGCCGGTGACCCGCACTTCGAGCATCTTCGTCGCCCCTTCGCCATCCGCTGCGATCTGCTTTGCAAGGGAGATGCAGCAGGCCTCCAGGGCCGCGTCGAAGGCCTTCCGCTCCACAGGGCCGGCAAGGCCCGTTGCGGTCACGAAGGCGCAGTCGTTCGTGCTCTCGTCCCCGTCCACGACGACGCGGTTGAAACTCCGGCGCACCGCGGAGCGGATTGACTCCTGCAACTCTGCCGCCCCGACCGCCGCGTCCGTGTAGATGAAGGCGAGCATCGTCCCCATGTTCGGGGCGATCATCCCGCTCCCCTTGCAGATGCCGGCGACGGTAAAGCCGTCGCCCCGGACAAGGGCGTGCTTCTCGACCAGGTCGGTCGTCATGATCGCCCGCGCCGCCGCCGTCTCGGCCTCTGCCGACGAGACGAGGTGCGGGGCGACCTCCCGGCACTGTCTATCTATCCGTTCGAGATCGAGATAGCGCCCGATCACACCGGTACTCGCCACACCGACCCGTTCTTCAGGAAGGCCGAGGACCGCGGCCGCGGTCCCGGCCATCTTCACGGCGCCCTCATACCCCCTCTTCCCGGTGTACGCATTCGCACATCCTGAATTGACGACGATCGCGTCGAGTTTCCCGGCCGCGACCCTCTCCCGCATCAACTGGACCGGGGCCGCACACACCCGGTTGGAGGTGAAAGTCGCCGCCGCGGTGCCGCTCGCCCGGATCACCGCAAGCCCGTACTTTCCCTCCTTGATCCCCCAGGCCTCCACGCCCTGGACCGCACAGATACTCTTCATGCTTCTTATTCCTCCTTGATCTCGTATGAGGCGCCAAGCCCCTGCACGATGTCGCGGCGTGCGACAATCCCGACCAGCCTCTTCTTCTCCACGACAGGCAGGCGAGAAACGCCTTCCTTCAGCATCACGGCCGCCGCCTTCTCGATGTCGTCCTCAGGAGCGATGGCGATCACGGGCATCGACATCACCTGGCGGACCGGCGTCTTCCCGACGTCGGAGAGGGCAGCCTTCGTCTTTTCCATGTTTATCATCTCCCTGATCGGCACTTCGATGAACTCGAAGGGCGACGGGAGCCAGAGGTCTTCGGAGACGCCGCCGGTTTTGAGGAGGGAGAGGATGTCGGCCTCGGTGACCATCCCGACCAGTTCGTTCCCGTCCAGCACAGGCAGGCCGCTGATGTCGTGCCTCCGCAGGAGGGAGGCCGCATGCCTGACCGTGTCTCCGACCTGGATCGTCACCGGGTCGGGTGTCATGATCTCGCGCACTTTCATGGTTTTTTCCTCCTTCAGGGCAGGCACGCCGGAGCCTTCAGGCCGTCGTCCTCGGCGTAGCCGCACATGATGTTCATGTTCTGGATCGCCTGGCCGGCCGCGCCCTTGACCAGGTTGTCGATCGCTGAGACGACGACGACGCGTTCGCCCTCGCTCTCCATCCCGATGTCGCAGAAGTTGCTGCCGCGCACGGCCGGCAGGGTCGGCTTCTGGAGGCGGACGAAGTGTTCGCCCGCGTAGAAGTTCCTGTACAGGGCCTCCACCTCGTCCTGGGCCATCGGTTCGTCCAGGATGATATGCGCCGTCGTCAGGATCCCCCTGTTCACCGGCACCAGGTGCGGGGTGAAGAAACAGTGGGCCGGCGAACCGAGTCTGGACAGTTCCTGCTTCATCTCGGCAAGGTGGCGGTGGCTCGTCCACTTGTACGCGTTCACGCCGTCGGCCACGTTCGGGTAGTGGGTCGTCGCCGAGGGGTTGTCGCCGGCGCCCGAGACCCCGGTCTTCGAGTCGTAGATGACGTATTTTGCGTATTTCGCCAGGGGCGCCGCCGCAAGGGTCGCACCCGTCGGGAAGCAGCCCGGGTTCGAGACGAACTTCGCCCCTTTCACCTCGTCCCGGTGGAGTTCCGGGATACCGTACGGCGCCTTGAAATAGGCGGTGTGGGTGACCCCGTAGACCTTCTCGTAGACGTCCTGTGGCAGCCTGTAGTCTGCCGAGAGGTCGACTGTCCTGATCCCGCGCTCAACGAGTGGTCCCGCGAAGTTCATCGCCGCGGTGTGCGGCACGGCAAGAAAGACAAAATCGGCATCAATATCCCCGGCCTTCGGGTTGGTGAAGGCGAGGTCGGTGTAGCCCCGCAGGTGCGGGTGCTGGTCCGCGACCGGCCGTCCTTCCAGCGCCCTCGAGGTGGCGACCGTCACCCGGGCAGAAGAATGGCTCTGGAGAAGGCGGATCAGTTCTCCGCCGGCGTAGCCTGACGCCCCAACGATAGCGACATCCATACAGGAGATTATACCGGAGAAAAAACTTAATGGTTTGGAATTGTCGGGCCGCGCCCCTCCGGGGATGGGGAGGAAACACCGTTACGGACGGATCATGTGTGTGCCGTGGCGTCGAAGAGCGCTCTCGCAAGCCCGTCGATCAGATCTCTGTTCTCCAGGCCGGCAAGGAGGTCGGCGGGCAGTGCGGCGGCCCCGTACCTCGCCCCCGCGTACGCCCCGCAGATGAAGGCGATGGTGTCGGTGTTGCCGCCGACATTGGCGGCGACATAGAGGAGGTTTTCCGGGGCGTCGTACCGGCCCATCAGGAAGAATGCGATCGGGACGGTCTGGTAGATCGAAACGTCGTTGCCGATGGCGGGCAATGCCGCTTCAAGGCTGATCCCCTCCTCCTGGAGGGCGACTGCCCGTCTGATGCGGATGCCGAGTTCGGTGTCCTCGGCCGCTGCCGTCTTCAGGGCGAGGGAGACAGGGTCGCGGGCGCCGTACACGGTGGCGGAGAGGAGGCAGGCGACGGTGACCGCACCCGCCAGGGCGGCAGGGTGGGTGTGGGTGACGGAACAGGCCTTCGCGAGGCGGCCTGAACGCTCGACCTGGTCGCCGTACCGCAGGGCGAAGGGGACGGCAAGGGGGATGCACCCGGCCGTGTCCGAGTTGACGCCTGTCGTTCCCGGCCCCTGCGTGACCAGGTGCTCGCAGGCGGCCATCACCGACCCGTCAGGGAAGCGGAGGTTGCTCTCCGAGCAGAGGCGGGCGAGGTCGCGGGCGTACCTCTCCTCAGAGTACTCTCCCGAGGCAAGGAGGGAGGCGACGAGGAGCATGATCTGGGTGTCGTCGGTGTACTGGCCCGGCTCAAGGCGGGCATTCGGGTGCCACCGCCACGCCTTTCTGTACCCCCTGTACAGGTGCGAGAGGTTCATCGGCGAACTCTCGCCAGGCATGCCGAGGGCGTCCCCGACGGCCGCCCCGAGCATGCAGCCCCTGAATCGATCGAGCATCAAATTCGTTATTGGTGAAGAGGATACGATAAGCCCTTCGTCTTTGTTCAGGCAGAAGACTGGTTTCTGAAACTTTTTTCATTTTTTATGAAAATTTCTGCATATTTCTAACTGCGGCCATGTTCGTGCCCCCCGCAAGAGGAATATACCGCCCGGTCGATACCGGAGCGGTGGCCTGATCGCGCATGGCCGATATCCCGGACAGTGGCCCTCTCTGGCATGCCCTGTCAGAGCCTGAGGCTCTCCTGAAAGCAGGGTCGTCACCGGAAGGTCTCTCCCGCGGGGAAGCGGCCCGCCGCCTCGCCCAGCACGGGAAAAACGCCCTCCCTGAAAGGGCACCCCCCTCCTTTCTCACCGTCTTCCTTCGCCAGTTCAAAAGCCCCCTCATCTTCATTCTCATCATCGCAGGGACAGTCTCCTTCCTGATCGGCGACCATACTGATGCACTCTTCATCTTTGCCGTCATCCTGATCAACGCCGCCCTCGGCGTGGTCCAGGAGTGGAAGGCCGAACAGAGTGCGGCGGCCCTCCGGGTCCTCCTCAGGATCACGGCCCGGGTGCGGCGGGAGGGAACAGAGAGCGGCGTCCCTGCCGAGGACCTCGTGCCCGGAGACGTCGTCCTCCTCGAACCGGGCAGCCGCGTCCCCGCCGACCTCAGGGTCCTCAGGGAGAACGTCCTCTCTGTCGACGAGTCCCTGCTCACCGGCGAGTCTGTGCCCGCCGGCAAGGTCGCGGATCCCCTGCTCCCTGACACCCCCCTGATGGGGCGGGCGAACATGGCCTATGCCGGGTCCACGGTCGTATCCGGGCGGGGGAGCGGGGTCGTCGTCGCCACAGGCAGGCAGACCGAGGTCGGGAAGATCGCAACGACTCTCTCCGCGATGGAGATGACGAAACCCCCCCTCCTCATCAGGATGGAGCAGT
>NZ_JAQVNX010000122.1 GCF_028702905.1 Methanofollis sp. | reverse complement strand
GCGCCTCCAGCAGGCGATGTGGAACGGCGCCGGGATCAGGCGGGACAGTGCCGGGCTGAAGCGGACCCTTGGAATCGTCGAAGAACTCGCCGCGTTGCCTCTCAGGGCGGCGACACCGCGGAACCTCATCGAGTGCTGCGGGGTGCAGAACCTCTGCACGACCTCGATGCTCATCTGCAGATCAGCCCTCCTGCGCCCGGAGAGCCGCGGCGCCCACTGGCGGACCGACATCGCCCAGACCTGGGACGCACAGACTTCTCCTTTCGGTCACACGCACATCAGCCGTGCCGGCGCTTCCATCGAGGAGGTGAGGGGATGAAGACCATCACTTTCTCCATCTCGCGTTTCGACCCGGAGTCCGAGAAAGAACCGCATTTCGAGGAGTACTCAGTCGAGGTGCACGAGGGGGCGAGGGTGCTCCACGCCCTCCATGCCGCCCATGCACAGGACCCCTCCCTTGCCTACCGCTGGTGCTGCGGTTCGGGCCAGTGCGGGAGTTGCGCGGTCCGCGTGGACGGCGACCCTGCCCTTGCCTGCCTTACCGAGGCACGGGACGGGATGGTTGTCGCACCCCTCGACCTCCCGGTCGTGAAGGACCTGGAGGTGGATCTTGCGCCGTACCTCGGCCGCCTCCCCTCCATCGTCCCGGGCGGGTGTGCGGGTTTCCCGACAAAGGATGAGATCAATGCGATCAAGCCCCTGCGGGAGTGCATCGAGTGCATGTCCTGTGTCTCGGTCTGTCCGGCCCTGAAGGTGACTGACTTTGCCGGGCCGACGGCGATGCGGCAGGAACTCCGCCTCGCTCTCGACCCGAGAGACGCCGGCGACCGCATCCCTGAGGCCGTCGAAAAGGGGCTCTTCTGCTGCACAAGTTGCCAGAAGTGCTGGAAGGTCTGCCCGAAGGAGATCAAGATCCCTGGCAAGGCGATCGAAAAACTGCGGGAGATCGCAAACAGGCGGGGCCTGACCCTGCCGAGGCACGCCGAGGTGGCCGAACTTGTCAGGAAGACCGGCCGGAGCGTCACCAGGACAAAGGAGACCCTCCTCGAACAGGTGCCCCAGGTGATCGAGCCGTACGGCGAGGTGCGGGCGACAGTCGGGTTCTTTGTGGGTTGCATGTACAACGGCCGCCTCCCCGAGACCGCTCTCGACATGCTCGAAGTGATGAGAAGAAACGGCATCAGGGTCGTCATCCCGCATGAGCAGGTCTGCTGCGGGTCGCCCCTGATCCGGACAGGCCAGACGACCTTCCTCGACCACCTGAAGAGGCGGAATATCGAGGCATTCAGGACCCGGGACATCGACACGGTGATGACGATGTGCGCCGGGTGCGGGTCGACCCTGAAACATGATTACAAAACCCCGTTCAGGGTGATGGACGCCACCGAGGTGCTGACAGAGTACGGGATCGCGGACCCGGCGAAACTCCACCTCACCGCGACCTACCATGACCCCTGCCATCTCCTGCGGGGGCAGGACGTCCGCGACCAGCCGCGGGAACTCCTGAAATCGGTCGTCGACCGCTTTGTCGAGACGCCGAACCAGTGCTGCGGGTCGGGCGGCGGCGTCCGCGCCGGCATGCCGGAGGAGGCGGCCGCACTCGGGAAGATGCGGGGCGAGGCCTTCGAGAAGAGCGGGGCCGATATTGTCGTCTCCTGTTGCCCCTTCTGCGAGTTCCACATCTCGGAGAACACGAAACTCCCGGTGAAAGACCTCATGACCCTGCTGCGCGAAGGGTATGAGGAGAAGGACCGGAAGGAGCAGAAAAAGGCATAAAACTGCAGCCCGGACCGTAAAATATCATCTTTTTTCGCCGGAGATCATTGCCAGGCAGGTCCCGACCAACACTATATTATCACGACCCGCCGATCATGAGGGATCAGGAGACCCCATGGACGCCGCCATCCTCGACGACATTGTCGTCATCTTCGCACTCTCCATCGCGATCATCTTCGTCACCTCCCGACTGAAGGTACCCGGCATCGTCGGGTTCCTCATCGCGGGGATGGTCGCCGGCCCCCATGCTCTGGGATTCGTGCAGGAGACCGGCACCGTCGAGGCCCTCGCCGAGATCGGGGTGATCCTCCTCCTCTTCACCATCGGTATGGAGTTCTCGTTCACCGAACTCCTGCGGATACGGCGGGCCGTGCTCGGCGGCGGCACCCTCCAGGTGCTCCTGACGGTCACGGCCGTGGCCGCCGGCGCATGGATCGCCG
Source organism: Methanofollis sp. (assembly GCF_028702905.1). Taxonomy (NCBI): domain Archaea; kingdom Methanobacteriati; phylum Methanobacteriota; class Methanomicrobia; order Methanomicrobiales; family Methanomicrobiaceae; genus Methanofollis; species Methanofollis sp. The sequence continues at coordinate 3,273 of NZ_JAQVNX010000122.1, read as the reverse complement.
GCATCCCCCCGGCACAGGCCGTCTTCCTCGGGTTTCTCCTCTCCCTCTCCTCGACGGCGATCGTCCTCTCCCTGTTGCAGGGGCGCTCCGAAGTCGAAAGCCCGCACGGGAGGACAGCCCTCGGGATCCTCATCTTCCAGGACCTCGCGATCATCCCGATGATGCTCCTTGTCCCGATGCTCGCCGGGGCCGAAGGGGTGGGAGGGACGTCTGTCCCCCTCTTCCTCGCCACCTCCGCGGGGATCATCGGGTTCGTCATCGTCTCCGCGAAGTGGCTTGTCCCGGCCGCCCTCTACCATGTCGCCCGACTGCGGAGCCCTGAGATCTTCCTCCTTTCCATCCTCGTAATCTGCCTCTTCACCGCCTGGCTCACCCAGAGCGCCGGCCTCTCCCTCTCCCTGGGCGCCTTCCTGGCAGGACTGATCATCTCGGAGTCCGAGTACTCCCAGGACGCTATCGGCGCCGTCATCCCTTTCAAGGAGGTCTTCACGAGTTTCTTCTTCGTCTCGGTCGGCATGCTCCTCGACGCCGGTTTCTTCCTGGCCAACCCCGTGATCATCCTCATCATCACCGCGGGCGTCATCGTCGCCAAGGCCCTCGTCGCCGGCGGCGTCACCCTCGCCATCGGCCAATCCCTCCGCACGGCCGTCCTCACGGGATTCGCGATCAGCCAGATCGGCGAGTTCTCCTTTGTCCTCTCCAGCGCCGGCCTCAGCGCAGGGCTCATCGACGGGACACTGTACCAGGCCTTCCTGGCGATGGCGGTCGTCACGATGATCGCCACACCCTTCGTCTTCTCCGCGGCGCCGAAGGTCGCCGACAGGGCGATGCGCCTCGACCTTCCCGAGAGGATCAGGCGGGGGACGATCAGGGAGACGTTTCCGAAGGAGCCCGAGATGAACGACCATATCATCATCGTCGGGTTCGGGATCGGCGGGAAAAATGTCGCCAGGGCGGCACAGGCGGCGAAGATCCCGTATGTCGTCATCGAGACGAACCCGGAGACGGTGAGACTGGAGAGGGCGAAAGGAGAACCGATCCACTACGGCGACGCCACGCGGCGGGCGGTCCTCGGCCATGCCGGGGTCAGGACGGCAAAGGTGCTCGTCATCGTCATCTCAGACCCCTCGGCGACACGGCGGATCATCGCCGCCGCCCGCCGGGCAAACCCGCATGTGCGGATCATCGCCCGCACCCGATATGTCGGCGACATCGACGAACTCGCCGGCCTCGGCGCCGACGAGGTGATCCCGGAGGAGTACGTCACCTCGATCGAGATCTTCACCCGCATCCTCACCGCCTATCTTGTCCCGAGGGACGAGATCGAGCGTTTCACCGCGGAGGTGCGGGCCGACGGCTACGTGCTCTTCAGGTCGGCGGAGGCTCCCCGCCCCGGCCTCCATGACATCGGGTTCTACCAGCCGGGCGCCGAGGTGGAGAGCCTGCGGGTCGGAGAGGGTGCGGCCATCGCGGGCATGACACTCGCGGAGGCCGACCTGCGGCGGAAACACGGCGTCACCATGCTTGCGGTCCGCCGGGGGGCGCGGGTGATCGCCGCGCCCGACGGTGAGACGGCAATCCTCGCCGGCGACGTCTGCGTCGTCATCGGCCCCGAGGACAGGATCGCCGACGTCGACCACCTCTTCAGGGAGAAAAAAGGAGAGTGAGGGTCACCGGGAGAGGAGGTACGCGTGCGCCTCCAGGGCCGCCTTCGCGCCCTCACCTGCCGCGATGATGATCTGCTTGCCATGGATGGAGGTGACGTCCCCGGCCGCAAAGATGCCGGGCACGCTTGTGTGGCAGTTTTCGTCCACGACAATCTCGTTACCGGCATTGGTCCTGACAAGGTCCCGGACAGCCCCGATATTCGGTTCGTGGCCTATCTCGGCAAAGACGCCGTCGACGGCGATCTCCTCCTCGGCTCCTGTTTCCTTCTGCCGTATCCGCATGCCGGTGAGGACAGTCTCGCCGACAAGGCCGGAGACAACATAGGGCTGATGGACGGTCACGTTCTCCTGTGTCTTCAGGAGGTCGAGATAGACGGCATCCGCCTTCAGGGTGCTCCTGACGATGAGGTGAACCGTCCGCGCGATCTTTGCCATCTCAAGCGTCGTGGTCACCGCTGAGTTGCCGCCGCCGACGACGGCGACGTCCTTGCCCCGGAAGAGGGGGCCGTCGCAGGTGGAACAGACCGAGACACCCCGGCCCCAGAACCTCTCCTCCCCCTCGACACCGAGGCGGCGGGAGCTGCGGCCGGTGGCGACGATGACGCTCTTCGCCCTGACAGTCCGGTCGCCATAGGTGGTGACGACAAAGCTGTCGTCCTCCCTCCTGACGCCGGTCGCCCGGTCGAGTTCGAGGCTGATATTCAGGCCCCGCGCCTGCTCCTCGAACTTCGCCATCAGGTCCTCGCCCGAGACCACCCGGTAGCCCATATAGTTCTCGACCGCCCAGCTCTCCATCGCCTGCCCGCCGATGTTCTCCGAGATTATCAGGGTGGAGAGGAGTTTCCGCGTCGTGTACACCGCGGCGGTGAGGCCCGCGGGACCGGCGCCCAGGATGACGACGTCATAGAGTTCCTCCTTCTTCTCGGTGCCGAAGAGGGCGTTGAGGCGGGGTGCGTCGAAACCGACGACCACGTCCTCCCCCACCACCGTCACCGGAACGCCGAGCTGCTTCGAGACCCGGAAGAGTTCGCGGGCCGCCTCCTCGTCTTCGCCGACGTCGATATTTTCGTATTCTATCCCGTGTTTCTCCAGAAAGGCCTTGACCATCCGGCAGTACGGGCACTGCTTCGTGGAGTAGACTTTCACCTCCGGCATAGGGGGGAGTTGGAAGGCCGGGATAAAAGGGTTGTGCAGGTCGGGGATCGACCCCGACCTTTCCACCTTCGCGCCGGGTTTGCACCGGGGCGGTGGAAACGAGGCGGCGGCAGAAGGGGACCGTTCCTGAGAGGTATGTGCGTACAGAGTACAGTATGAGAAGTGTGTACAGGTACCCGGGGTAATTTACACACGTTTCCGGGAACATACGGCACGCCCGCGGGGGTGGCGTGTGTTGCTGCGATACGCGGGGTGGTGTAAACGTCGGCGAGCACCCGGCGTGCACGGCCCTGTTGCCGGATCGGCGGCTGCCGGCGACGGATCTCCCCGGTGCAATACCGGCGCGAAGGAGAGAAAACAGGTGCAACGGTGCAAAAGACAGGGGGCCGCAGTCTCCGCTTTACAATCTCTGTATGATGTATCCGATCCACTATTCCCGACGTTTTTCAAA
>NZ_JAQVNX010000121.1 GCF_028702905.1 Methanofollis sp. | reverse complement strand
CAGTGTGTCGGGGCCGCACTCCTGCCTCTCGTCCCCGATCTCGACGATGCCGGTCCCTTCGAGGACATAGAAGGCGACATCCACGGGCGTGATGTGCTTTTTCAGGCTCTCTCCCGGCTGCAGGGCGATGTGGACCATGGTGGCGTGTTCGGTGTCGTAGACTTTCCGTGCGTCCACGCCGTGCGGGTTCTTCTCGACCGGGGTCTCCATGACCGTTCGTGCAATCAAGGTCTTCACCTGGGGGATACTCCGTCTTCACCGATGAATACCTTTGGGTCGTCCCCTCCGCCGCGACCATCTGGCGGACGAAGAGGTGCTCGCCCCGGCATGACGACGACAGGTTTATTCCCTCTCCTTGAGATGGGGGGGTGGCGGCGGCAGACGCGGCCGCCTCCGGAGGGGACGCAATTGGATGAAAAGAGGATATCGTACCACCCGTCGGTGAGGACGGTCTATAAAAAACTCCATGATATGGGGCTCTCCAATGTCTGGGACCGCTACGAAGCGCAGGGAATCGGGGGCGACCCGGACAACAGGTGCCGTTTCTGCATGGGGGGTGTTCGCTGCGACTTCTGCTCGAACGGGCCGTGCAGGGCCGACGCTGCCGCGGACAAACGCGGTGTCTGCGGGATCTCCGCGGACGGCATGGCGATGCGGATGATGCTCCTGCGGAATGTGATGGGGGCCTCCACCTACCACTACCACTGCGAGCAGACGGTGAAGACCTTGCGGGAGACTGCCCTTGGCAGGACGCCTTTCCGGGTGAAAGACCCGGAAAAACTGAAGGTTTTTGCCGCGAGGCTCGGCCTTGACACAGGCATGCCGATCGACCGACTGGCCCTCGCCCTCTGTACTTTTGTTCAGGACGACTTCCACCGCAGGTCTGACGAGCCGAGCCGGATCGTCGAACTCCTTGCGCCGGCAGATCGGGTCCGGGTCTGGAAGGATATCGGCATCTTCCCTGGCGGGGTCTATGGCGAGATGATGGTCGCGACGAGTTCCTCCCTCACGAATGTGGACGGCGACTATGTGAGCCTTGCGAAGAAGGCGATGCGTCTTTCCGTGGCGATGGCCTACCAGAGCCAGCTCGTCCTCGAGTCCTTGCAGGACGCCCTCTTCGGCACGCCGTCGCCCCACTGGATGCGGGTGGACCTCGGCGTCCTTGACCCCGACTATGTGAACATCCTCCCGAACGGCCACGAACCCTTCCTGGGCTTCGCCCTCGTGGACCTTGCCCGAGACCCCACGTGGCAGGAACGGGCGCACGAGGCCGGGGCAAAGGGTATCAGGGTGATCGCGAATATCGAGACCGGGCAGGAGATGGTCCAGCGCCTGGAGATGGACGACGTCTTCTGGGGCTATACAGGGAACTGGATCATGCAGGAGGTGGTGCTGGCCACAGGGGCGGTGGACGTCTTTGTGGCTGACATGAATTGTTCCCTGCCCCTCGATCCTGTCTATGCGGAGAGGTTCGGTTTCAGGATCGTTCCGGTCTCAGAACTTGTTGCCTTCGAGGGTGTCGTCGACCGGATGGACTATGACCCGGCACAGGCGCGGGCCCAGGCGGCGTCCCTCCTCCAGATGGGGATCGAGAATTTTCGGCAGAGGCACAGGAAGGTCGAACCTGTCCGCGGCCTCCATGTCGGCCAGGCGGTCGTCGGTTTCTCGCCAGAGAGCATCGTCGCGGCCCTTGGAGGGAGCCTTGTTCCCCTCCTGGACGCGATCAAGGACGGCTCGATCCGGGGCGTCGCGGGCCTCGTCTCCTGCACGACTCTCAGGGACTCAGGGCAGGACGTCCACTCGGTCGCGGTGGCCGAGGAGTTGATCGGGCGTGACATCCTTGTACTCTCGATGGGCTGCGGGAACGCGGCGATGCAGGTTGCCGGCCTCTGCACCCCCGAAGCCGCGGCAAAGGCCGGGCCAGGCCTCAAGAAGGTCTGCAAAGCTCTCGGCGTGCCGCCTGTCCTCTCCTTCGGGACCTGCACGGACACGGGACGCCTCGCGGACCTCGTCGGCGCCGTCGGTGCGGCCCTCGGCGGCGTGCCTGTCGCCGACCTCCCGGTCGCGGCGGTCGCCCCTGAATATATGGAGCAGAAGGCGACGATCGACGCGATCTTTGCTCTCGCCTTCGGCCTGTACACCTATGTGAACCCGGTGCCGACGGTGACCGGCGCCCCGCGCCTGGTGAAACTCCTCACCACCGACCTGCAGGGGATCACCGGCGGCGTCCTCAGGCTCGAACCTGACGCTGCGGCGGCTGCGGACGGTATCCTCGGCCATATCGAGGAGAAAAGGAAGGGGCTCGGGCTGTGACAGGGAAAGACACCCGGCCTGTTTCCTGCAGCACCGCCGACCCCGCCCTCATCTCTGAGGTGAGAGTGGGGAACAGGCGGTTCATCGTTTTTGGCCTGGAGGGGATGCTGGACGGCGTCGCAGCCCTCGGGATCTCGGACGAAACGGCCCTCCGCGCCGAACTCCTGCGGCAGGCAGGGGAGCGAGGACAGATTCCCTGGGGCCTGGAGGACGCTGCAGCCGACGCCCTCCTTGTCCTGTACCGCCGGAGGCACGGCGCCACGCGGGTGTCAGGGGAGGCGGACGGTCCCTGCCATGGCCGGAGAGACGAGTAGATCGTTCTCCCCCTTCTGCGGGACAGAAAAAGGATGGTATATCCTGAAAAACGTGCCCCAGAGGGTGTATGCGGAACCCTGTTCGGCCCCGTGCCTCGCCTTTCTGTCCTGCATCTTCAGCCGTTTCGACTGCAAAACCGGGCCTTCACGGCATCGTGCCCTGAAGATAAGCCGGCACCAGTGGCGGCTTTTCTGGAGCCCCCGGCCATGTTGCCGTACATGCCAGCGGCTGGCCGTTCTGGTTCTTATCTTCCGGTGGCATCTGTTCGGCCCCTTGGTGCGGTGTCTCTGTCGCCCGTCCGACTTTCAGCCGTTTCAGTCGGTGGACTCGCCGCACCGCGGCAGGCCGTCCCGTCCTCCCTGAGGCACACCTCCATGCTGGATATAATATATATTATTTTTGATGTTTCCGGTTCGGGGAGGAGGAGATGCACCGCACACTCACCTGGCACGAGATAGGGATAGAACAGAATCTCGGGGCCCTGCGTGACGGTATCGCCGCCAGGCGTGCCCTTCTCCCGCAGGGAAATGCCCGCGAGATCAGGATGATGGGGCACTGGCTCTCCTCGATTGACAGAATACCGGGAAAGATCGCCGCGATCCGGGGCAGGGTCAGGGGCCGGTATCGAGGCCGATCTCGGGTATCAGATCGCCAGCGAGGAGATGCTCCTCCTCGCCTTCTTCATGCCGAGCACGCGGAATCTCTTCTCTGAGATCCTCGTACACTTCGGCGACGGTGGCTGCATCCTCTCCGGAAAGGAACTCGCGGAGATGGCCCGCCTCCCCGAGGCCGCGGAGGCGCTCGCCTGGATCGGCGACGCCGCCCTGAAGATCGGGGTGCTCCCCGAGATATGGAGCCCCAGGGTCGTGGATGCAGGGACTCTCCCCGAGAGGCGGAAGGCGTACGAGAGCAACGCGAACATGGCCCGCCTCTGCGATCGGTGGGGGCTGTACGAGCACAGGATCCACCTCGACCCGCCTGTGCCGAAGGGGAATGTCGGGCATGTGAAAGGGACTCTTGTCGAGGCCGTCCTTGGCATCATCTTTCTGCAGTGCGGCCTGAAGGGGATTGCGCGGGCGGCCACCCTTCTCAGGCCCTGATGCCGGGGATCACGTTATATATCCCTGCCCCCTGATGGGGGATCGAAGGGGCATGAAAGTCATCGGTATTGTGGGAAGCCCCCGCAAAGGGGGCAACACCGACATTCTCGTCAAGCAAGCGCTCATCGGCGCCCATGCGGCCGGGGCAGAGACCGCCGTCATCTACCTGAACGACATGGTCTTCCAGGACTGCCAGGGTTGCGGCTACTGCAAGGGGACGAATGTCTGCCGGTTGAAGGACGATATGTATCCTGTCTACGAGGATCTGATCTCGGCCGACGGGCTTGTGATCGGGAGCCCGGTCTATTTCGGACAGATGACAGGGAACACCAAGAGTTTCATCGACCGCTGGTATGCTCTCGTGAACCCGGACTTCACCTCGCGGCTTCCGCCGGGGAAGAAGGTCGTCCTCATCTTCCCGCAGGGCGACGCCAACCCGGCGATGTTCGAGGGCATGGCGACGCACTTCGAGATCACGATGACCTTCTTCGGCCTCAAGGTGACCGAGATCATCATCGCCCCGGGCCTTCTCGCGGCCGGCGAGGTGCAGGAGAGCGAAGAGTTGATGAGACGGGCGTTTGGGGCAGGAAAGGATCTTGCAGAGTGAGGGGGAAGGGTAGGTCCCGAAATATCTCCCAAACCTTCAACCCTTTTCCCCCTGCATGCTGAGGCATGGACATCGACTTTTCCCGGTACGAGAGGGACGAGGAGAGGCGGCGAACAGAGATCGATTTTACGGCGCGGTTTACCGGCCCCATCCCGTCGCGGGCCGAGATCGTCGACGCGCTCGCCCTCGTCTCCGGGGCCGCCCCGGCCTCTGTCGTGCTCGACCGTCTCAGCCCGCGGGCAAAGAAGGGCGAGGTGCGGGGGAAGGCCCGCGTGTACGACGATGCCGCGGCACGGTCCGCGGCCGAGCGGTGATCCTCAGGCGAAGGCCCGCCAGAGGTACGCCGCCCCGAAGAGGATGAGGAAGAGGCCGCATGCGCCGAGGACGAGGCGGTACTGCCCGACGCTCATGACTCTCCGTCCCCCTGCCGTGGCCGCGGCGACGAGGCCGAACCACCCGAAGTCCGCGGCCCAGTGGCCGAGCATGAAGGCGCCGGCGACGGCCAGACCCCCGGCCAGGCCGTCAAGGAGGAGGCCGGCCCCGATGGTGAGCCACCAGATCCAGAAATAGGGGTTTGCGGCGCTCGTTACGGCCCCGGCGACGTACGGGTTCCCGGCCGTCCCGGCAGGAGCGGCCTCCAGCACCGCGGTCCTGCTCTCCCTGATCGTCATCCCGCCGAAGACAACGAGCGCCGCACCGCCGAGAAGGGCGACCGCGGGACCGACAGACCCGGCTGCAACACCGAGGCCTGCGACGACGGCGAGGAAGACCGCCGTCTCCAGGGCGGCGTGCCCGGCCGCGACCTTTGGCCCTGCCGCCCACCCCTCCGCGAGCGCCCCCCTGATCGTCGCCACCAGGGTCGGTCCCGGCGCAAGGGCGCCTGAAAGACCGATGACGAGGCCGAGGATCAGGGCCCCTGCAATGCCGTCCATCTCCATCATCATGAATCGTCCTGCTCTATAATACCGGATCGCGCCTGGCGTCTGCAATCTACGATGTATTATTTTGTTCCACAATGTATATCTATGTTCATGGTACACGTCCTTTCATGCAGACGAAGATCCTCCTGGACGAGGACGCCATCCCGAAGGCCTGGTACAACATCCAGGCCGACCTGCCGACGCCTCTCGCCCCACCTCTTCACCCGGGCACGGGAAAACCGGTGACACCCGA
>NZ_JAQVNX010000120.1 GCF_028702905.1 Methanofollis sp. | reverse complement strand
GTTCTTCTTTTTGTCCGTGAGTTCAAAAAAATCGGGAATGTGACGCAACCCTATCAGTTCCTTGGGACTGCCCGTTATGTCTCCCATGAGGGAAGTCGGCCGATGAGTATTCTCTGGAGACTTGATCGTGCTCTGCCGTCACGTCTCTTTATGAAGGCGAATAAGATGTTGATTGGGTAGTCCTTTCCCAAACTTTTTGCACCTCCCTCTCCACTTTCACCCCGCCCCCGAAACCCTCATCCCTTCCCCATCCTATCCCTCCTCCATGCCAGAAGAAGCACCGGCACAAAAAAAGTCCCTCGACAAACCCGAGGTCGGCGAGTACAAAGGCAACCCCATCCTCAGCATCCCGGTGGGGAAGAGCGGCCGCCCCTTCAGCTTCGGCTACCAGAAGGCGAAGGCCATCCTCCTCTCCGTCGAGGAGATCCGGGCCTTCGTCAGTTCGGTCGAGGAGAAGGAAAAGGAATGAAGACCTGCATGTGACGGTGCGGGAAAAAAAGGGAATCAGTCATACTCCCGGAAGAGCGCCGGGTTCTGCCTGTGGATCCACCAGCGCCTGAGGAGGACGCCGCCGCCGATCAGCACCAGGACGGCCCCGCCGCCGAGTGCGATCGCCGCGAGCGGGAGTCCGGGCGAGGCCTGCTGCGTCGTCGGCACCGCCGTCGTCTCCTCCGCGGTCGGCGCCGGCGTTGCGGGCGAGGTCGTCTCCGCCGGCGTCGGGGTCACGGCCGTCTTTTCTATCCCGGCAACCGCGTAGAGGGAGAAGCCCGGACTCGTCGCCGTGAAAGTGACCTGCCCGTCCGCGGTCGCCCCGACCGTCGTCGGCAGGGCGGTCCAGGTGGCGTTGGCATAGTGGTACAGCACGACGTCGGCCGGGGAGAGGTTGTGCTCCTCCAGCCACGCAAGCGGCACGGAGAAGGTGACCGTCGCCCCGGTGATGTTCGTGTACCGCCGCGGCACGAGGTCGACGTACTCGAGGACGCTGCCCGGCACCGGCGGGACGCCGGCGGGCGGTGCGGAGAGGACGGTGGCCGTAATGATGATCCCGGAGGTCCCGGTGCCGGTGACGGCGATCCGGGTCACGGCCGATCTCCCGCTCACGGTGACGTCGCGTGTGGACGGGGTCTGCGCCGCCGGTGCCGTCCACGAGTCCCCGCCGCTGTCGCCGCCCGACGACGGCGCCCTGACCGTGACGGTCTTCTGCTCGCGGTCGTACCCGCCGGCATTGAACGCCTGGAACGTGACCGTATAGGTGCCCGGCGTCGTGTACGTGTGCGACGGGTTCGGGTCGGTCGCCCCTGCGGGCCGGAACTGCCACACGTCGTTCCGATAGGCGCCGTCGGAACCGCCCATGAGGACGACGCTCCCGTCGGGCATTGCGACGCCTGCATGACCGATCCTTTCCGTCCACCCGGCGTCGGGCAGTCTCGTCCAGGTTCTGCCGCCGTCGGTGGACCGCCAGACATCGTTTTTATCGGTGCCGTCTTCGCCGCCCATCAGGAGGATGCTGCCGTCGGGCATGGCGAGCGTCGTATGGCCGCTCCTGGCCGTCCACAGGGGGCCACGTGACATGACCTGCGTCCAGGTTCTGCCGTTGTCGTCCGACCGCCATACATCGTTCTTGTTCCCGTCCACTGTCATACCGCCGGTGAGGACGATGCTGCCGTCTGGCATCACGACGCTGCTGTGGTCGAACCGTCCCGACCACCCCGAACTCGCGTTCACCAGCGTCCATGTCCTGCCGTTGTCGTCTGACTGCCAGGTATCGTTTCTATAGGTGTCATCCCAGCCGCCCATGAGGAGGATGCTGCCGCCGGGCAGGGTGACAACCGCATGACCATTGCGCTTTGTCCATCCCGAACTTGCGTTCATCTCCATCCATGTCCTGCCGTTGTCGTCCGACCGCCAGGTGTCGTTCAGGCGGGAACCGTCCCACCCGCCCATGAGGACGACGCTGCCGTCAGGCAGGGTGACGCTGCCGGGATAGAGTCTGCCCGTCCACCCCGAACTTGCGTTCTGGAGCGTCCACCTCCTGCCGCCGTCTGTCGAGACCAGGGTGTCGTTCTTCCAGGCGGTGCCGTCGTATCCGCCCATGAGGATGATGGTGCCGTCGGGCAGTGCTACCGCCGTATGGGTGTACCGCGCCGTCCACCCTGCGTTGGGCAGAGATGTCCACTCCTCCGTGTAGTCCTCGTCGCCGAAGAACCAGGCCCGCCCGGTCGGGTCGCCGGTCGACGCGTCGGTGAAGGAGACGGTGAGGGGCGCGGTGCCCGCGGTCGGGGAGGCGGTGAACGCCGCCGTCGGCGGGACCGGTGCCCTGACCGTGATCTCGCGGGTCGCCCGCGTCGACCCGCCGGCATTGAACGCCTGCAAAGTCACCGTATAGGTGCCCGGCGTCTCGTAGGTGTGCGTGGGGTCCTGGTCGGTCGAGCCTGCAGACCGGAACTGCCAGACGTCGTTTTTATCGGTGCCGTCGGAACCGCCCATGACGACGACGCTCCCGTCGGGCAGGGCGACGGAGGTGTGGCCGCCCCGTCCCGTCCACCCGGCATCGGGCACCTGCGTCCAGGTGGCGCCGTCATCGGTCGACCGCCAGACATCGTTCGCATACCCGCCGTCGTACCCTCCCATCAGGAGGACGCTGCCGTCGGCAAGCGCGACGCTCTCGGGGTACATCCGTCCCGTCCACCCGGCGCGGGGCACCTCCGTCCATGTCCTGCCGCCGTCCTCCGAGCGCCAGGTGTCGTTGCGTAATCCGCCGGTGGGACCGCCGCCGGCACCGCCCAGGAGGAGGATGCTGCCGTCAGACATTGCGACGCTCTCCGGGTACATCCTTTTCGACCACCCTGCGTCAGGCAGCTTCGTCCACGTAAAGCCGCCGTCCTCCGACCGCCAGACGTCGTTCACGAAGCCGGTGCCGTCAAAACCGCCCATGAGGACGACGCTCCCGTCGGGGAGGGCGACCGCCGTATGGGCCTGCCGCGCCGTCCACCCTGAACTCGCGTTCACCTGCTCCCAGGTGACGCCCTTGTCGGTCGAGATCCAGGTGTCGTTCTGTTCGGCGGTGCCGTCGTATCCGCCCATGAGGACGATAGTGCCGTCGGGGAGGGCGACCGTCGTATGGCCGCCCCGTGCCGTCCACCCTGAACTTGCGTTCACCTCCGTCCACGTCCTGCCGCCGTCTGTCGACTGCCAGGTGTCGTTTGTGTAGGCGGACAATTCACGGCCGCCCATGAGGACGATGGTGCCGTCGGGCAGGGCGACCGTCGCAGGGAAACTCCGCGCCGACCACGCGGCGTCGGGCAGAGGTGTCCAGTCCTCCGTGTAGTCCTCGTCGCCGAAGAACCACGCCCGCCCGGTCGGGTCGCCGGTCGAGGCGTCGGCGAAGGAGACGGTGAGGGGTGCGGTGCCCTCCGTCGGTGCGGCGGTGAAATCTGCCACAGGTGCGCCGGCGCTTCCCGTGCCGACAAGAAGCAAAAATGCCCCAATAAATGTGCAAAATATCCGTACAGGGTTGTTCCTGGGGTAATTATTCATCATTATCTGAAAAATTCAAATCCATATACACATTCCGCTTTTTTCCCGGTTTGTATGTATGAGATCAGATGAAAATTCCCTGTCTCCCACGACTGCCCCTCCCTTCGCCCCCCAGAAAGTCGGAGAGTACAGGGGCACCCCCCTCCTCACCCTCCCCCGAAGACCGGGAGGTGCACGCCTGTCCGGTCGTCGAGCACCCTCTCTGCCGCCATGCCGACGAACTCCACGACCACCGCCTCCACGACGAGGTAGACGGCCGCACGCTCCCGGAGACACCCCGCCCGCGTCGCCTCCCCCCTCCCGGCGGCGACATGGAGGTGGAGGGCCGGACCCTCCTCGCCGGGGTAGACCGTGCCGGTGCCGACGACCTTCCAGCCGCCGGCGACCGTCTCCACATGGGGGACGGGCGGGAAGACCGGCCTCTCCGGCCCGGTGACGACCCTGCCGTCCCCAAGCGCCCCGAGCACCTGGACCATGCCGCAGGCGATCCCCTTCTCCCCGACAAAGCGGGTGAGTTCCGCCAGGACGTCCTCGCCGTCGTCGATCCGCAGGGAGAAGACCCGGCCCACCCTGCCTTCGGTGTACTGCATGGCAGGGCATCGGCCGGAGGAGGGATGAAGATGTCTCCCGCGGCGAAAGAAAAATAGGTTGGAATATATATATCGCCATTATATCATGAATTCTTGAGGTGATCGCTCATGCTCTATTATGCACAGGGAAATGCGATTGTAACCAGGGACGAACTCTACGAAAAAGTGGATTCCGGGGAGCTGACGGAATTTTACCGTGACCTGTCGTTGAAAAAAAGCACGCGGTCCATCCGCTTCTCCACCGGCGACCTCACGGCGGAAAACGCGGTTGCGCCCGACATTGTTCCGTTTCAGCCGATCGGGATGGGAAAACCTCTCACCATCATGATCCGGGAGGTCTATACCGGCCGGTACCCACAAAAACTCCTGGGGGATCGGTCGGACATGCTCGTGACCTCGGCCGTCAGGAGTCCCTTCACCTACGACGCCAGACCCCGCGCCATGAATTATCTGGCGAAAGGTGTCTCCCCGAAGAAGCGCCTTTTCAGGCCATCCGCATCTGACGAAGGCACCCCGGTCGTTTTTTATTCGCCAGCCCTCATCGAACGGTCCCTGACCCTCGATCTCACCATCGTCTTCGACGACTTCCCGAAAGCGGTCTTCGAAAAGTTCGGGGGTTTGATGAGCAGGGCAGCGGCGATCCCGGTATTTCTGCCGTACTCCACCTACCTGTTTTCGGCCGGCGTGGTCACGAACCTGATCGGATCTGCGGGAGAGATGGCATTCGACCGCAGCCCCGAATTTTCCACATCCGAGCCCCTCGATATCCGGCTGCCCGGAAGTGTCCCGGTCCCTCCGGGCTTCGCCCTGATCTCGGACGACAACGTCGACCGCTACGACGAGACCTTTTTGACGGAGTATCATGTCGACGGAAGGGGCCGGGTCGTCGATATGGCGGGCACACCCTATGCCGGCAACGTCCCCTATATCGTCGTCAGCCTCGACGGTACGCCCCACGACGAACTCTCCGCCTTTGCACCGGCCGCGGCGAGTGCGGCGGTTCTCTCCAGGTTTTTCGGCGTCGCCGACAAACAGACAGAATCGTTTGAGATCCTGACAGAAGGGGTCAAGCTCTACAACGACTATGCCTATCGCAAACAGGTGGACGCACTCGACGCGACGATCGCCTCTCTCCCCGCGGGCGAAGAGAAAGAGGCTCTTGTGAAAAAAAGGGAGGCGCTGGCGAAAAACATCCTCACCGATCTGCTCAAGAAATAGGTCTCGCCGCCGGCACCCCCCCTATTTTATATCCCCCCACCCCCTCAGGGGAGCGATGATCCCCGACTCCTTCCGCTGCGAGATGGTCGGATGGGAGAGGGCCGCCCGCCTCTCCCGTCTCCTCGCCGAAAAGATCCGGGCCTCGGGCTACCGCCCCGACGTGGTGGTCGCCATCGGCCGGGGCGGGTACGTCCCGGCCCGCATCGTCTG
>NZ_JAQVNX010000119.1 GCF_028702905.1 Methanofollis sp. | reverse complement strand
AGACCATAGACCTCCATAACATCCCCTTCCTGGACGAAGACGGAAAACTCCAGTCTATCCTCCAGGTCTGCATGGACAGGACCGAAGTAGAGGAGGAGAAGAAGGAGGTCGAACAGTTGGTCCGCGACGCAAAAGAGAAGGCAGAATGGTATGAGTCCATCCTGGACAGGATACCCTTCCCGATCTCGGTCACCGACATGAACATGAAGTGGACCTTCATGAACCGAGCCTTCGAGTCCCAGTGGAACAGGGACCGCGTGAAAGACTGCGGCATCTCCTGCCAGGCGACAAAGGGGCCCCTCTGCAACAATAAGGACTGTGGCATCGTGAAACTCCGCCAGAGCGGGAAGGACGAGATCACGACCCTCTTCGAGAAGGACGGCGCAAGTTTCCAGCTCGACATCGCCTACCTGAAGGATGAGAGAGGCGAGAATATCGGCCACATCGAGATCGTCCAGGATATCACCGAGATGAAGCAGCAGGAGAAGAGGGCCCAGGAAGAGGCCCGCCTCCTTGCGGAGAGCGCCGAGGAGATGCGGCAGGCGATGGACACCATGGCCGCCGGCGACCTCACCGCTATTGTAAAGATCAGGGACGACGACGTACTCAAGGAACTTAAACTGAACTACCGCCAGGCACGGGAGTCGCTGAAGGAGACACTGACGGAGATCACCACGGTCGCACGGCAGGTCGACGACGGGACGAAAGAGACGAGCCGGAGCGCCGAGGACATCGCGAAGGCGATCGAGCAGGTCGCAACGACAAGCCAGAAGTCCGCGGAAGGGTCACGGAAGAGCCTGGAGAACATCGAGGAGATCGCACGGACGTTGTCAGACCTCTCTGCCTCCGTGGAGGAGATCGCGAGCACCTCGCAGGATGTCCTCCAGAAGACCGGCGAAGCGTCCGAACTCGGCGACCAGGCAGAGATCCTGGGCAAGGAGGCCTCAGGGAAGATGCGGGGCGTCGAGGGGATCGCGAGAAAGAGCGTCGAGGAGATCACCCGGCTCAACGAACAGATGCAGGAGATCAGCAAGATCGTGAAGCTCATCAACGATATCTCGAACCAGACCAACCTCCTCGCCCTCAACGCCGCGATCGAGGCGGCACGGGCGGGCGAGCACGGCCGCGGCTTCGCCGTCGTCGCGGGCGAGGTGCGGAACCTCGCCGGCGAGTCGAAGAAGGCGACAAACGATATCGAGAACCTCATCTCCACCATCCAGACCACCACAGACAAGACCGCAGAGAACATGGAGTCGGCCTACAGCGAGATCAATTCCGGGATCTCGAGCGTGGAAAAGGCCATCGAGGCGTTGAACACCATCGCAAAGGCGTCGAAAGAGGCGAACCAGAACATCGGCGAGATCGCGAAGGCCACCGAAGACCAGGCCAGCGCCACCAACCGCGTGATGGAGGCGATGGAGCGGAACAGGGCAGAGATCCAGCAGAACATCAAGGGCATCGAGAACATGGCCGCCCTCACCGAGGAGGTCAGCGCCTCGGCCCAGGAGGTCGGAGGCGGTGCCCAGGAGATGGCCGGCCTCGCCGACAACCTGAAGAAGAGACTCGACAAATTCACCCTCTGAGGGTCAGAACATGGCAGAAACAGTAGACGTGGTGAAATTCGAACTCGGCGGCGAGTATTATGCCCTCGATATCCACCTAGCACGGGAGATCGTGGAGATGATCCCGATCACTCCCGTGCCCAGGGCGCCCTCCCACATCGCCGGCGTCATCAACCTGAGGGGCGAGATCACGAACATCATCGACCTTGCCACCCTCCTCAACGTCCAGACCAGGTCCGAGACAGAGAACAGGAAGATCATCGTCCTCGTTTCGGAAGCGACCGGCGGTTCAAACCTCGGGATCATCGTTGACGATGTCAGCGCCGTGATGCAGGTCACTGAGGCCGACGTGGAGAAGATGGACGCAGGCCTCTGCCACGAGGCCTATGTGAAAGGGATCATCAAGACACGTGAGAATAAGAACGGCGAGACCGAGGCGACCGGTCTTGTGATCTGGATCGACGTGGCAAAGGTCCTTGAAGACCTCACCGGCCTGCACGGGGCCTGAAGGCGCGCGGCAACTCCCTCCTTTTTTTTCCGGAGACATCTTTTTATATCGTGTGTACCCCCTCTTGCCGGGGGAGACGAGATGGACACCTTTGAAGAAAAAGTCCAGGCAATGAAGGATATGACGCCTGAAGACGTTCAGGCGGCAGTTGAGAAGTTGAAATCGATGTGCACCTGCCCGTCATGCCCATCGTACAACCGGTGTGCAAAGGAGGGACAGGAACTCCTTTTCTGCACCACAGGCAAGAGTTTCATGTGCATCAGCGACGAGAAGAGGTGCATCTGCCCGACATGCCCGGTTGCACGGGATATGGGGCTGAAGTACACTTTCTTCTGCACGCGGGGCGCGGAGAAGGCGCAGCGGTACGAACACACGGTCTGGGGGACGAAGATGGTCTGAACGACCATCTCTGATCCAGACCATTCAAACTTTTTTCATGCGCCGTGCCGCCGGTCCGGTTCCTCCTTGCCGGAGTGACAGATCGAGGGGCAGGCCGTGCACTGCTCGGCACAGGGCTCGACCCGGATAGAGACATTGGCCCGGGGAAACTCGAGCCTGATGTCGGACTCGATATGTTTCACCAGGTCATAGGCTGTCTGGAGACTATCGGCCCGCGAGACGACGAGGTGGAGGTCGATGAAGCGCTCCGAACCGGCCCGCCGCGTCCGGAGGGCGTGGAAGTCCACCACATCCGAGGAATGGTCACAGATGATCTGCCGGATCCGCTCCTCCTCCTCGGGCGGGAGGGCATGGTCGGTGAGGTCGGAGAAGGCCCGCCGCGTCAGGTCAAAGGCTGCCTTCATGATGATCACCGCGACGCCGAGGGCGAAGACGGCGTCGAGGACGACAAGGCCGGTAAGCCTGATGGCTACAAGCCCGGCAAGCATGGCAAGGGAGGTGTACACGTCGGTCCGCAGGTGCCATGCATCGCTTTCGAGGGCGATCGACTCGGTCTCCTTCGCCGCCCGCATCAGGCGGGAAGAGACGTACCAGTTCACGCCGGCCGAGAGGAGCATCACGGCCATACCGAATCCGAGGGCATCCATCGCAAGCCCTTCGTTTCCGGAGATAAGCGTGCCCGCCGCCTCCCTGATGATGAGAGCGGCCGCCACGAAGATGAGGATTGCCTCGATGAGGCCGGAAAAGTCCTCGTATTTCCCGTGGCCGAAACGGTGGCAGGCGTCAGCGGGCTCTGACGCCTTTCTTATGGATAGGAAGGCAATACCCGCGGCCACAAGGTCGATCCCGGAGTGGATCGCCTCGGAGATGATGCCGACCGATCCGATCGCACACCCTACGGCGAGTTTTGTCACCACCAGGAGTGTGTTCGAAACGACCGAGAGGCGTGCGGTCTTCTGCTTCACGACATCCGCAGATTCAGGTTCTCTCCGAATGATATCACCAACAGCATGAGGGCGGATATGCCGCCCGTCGATAACTTTTACGATTTGCGCTCAATCGGGATAGGGTTTGTGATCCGGTGGCGCGGAGGGCAGGTCACCGTTTCCGGCAGAGGTACTTGTAGACTTCCATAACAAAGACCAGAGAGAGGGCTATCGTAAGCAGGGTGAGCCAGAGGGGGAGAGAGACGGGGGCGACACCAAGGACGCCCTGCATCACCGGAACCTGCACCGCAAGAATATGGATGCCTTGCGCCGCCATCACGCCGACGATAAGGAACGGATTCCTCCCGATAGGGATGCGAAAGACAGACCGGCATTCAGAACGGCAGTTGAAGGCATGGGCATTCTCCATCAGGACCATGAAGAGGAGGAGGACGTTTCGCGCTGCGTCCTCCCCCCACCCGCCGCCGATCAGCCAGGCCCAGAGAAGGAACGCGGTGATGCCGATGTACGAGCCCGAGACAAGGGTCTCCTCGACCATCAGACGGTTGAAGACCCCTTCCCCGGGGAGCCGCGGCCGCCGCCCCATCACGTCGGGCTCGCCGCCCTCGAAGGCGAGGGCGACATCCTGGATACCGTTTGTCACCAGGTTCAGCCAGAGGAGTTGCACGGCAAGGAGGGGGAGAGGCAGGCCGGCAAGGAGAGCAAGGGTGAAGAGGAGCACCTCGGCGGCCCCGGTGGAGATGAGGAGATAGGTGACCTTCCTGATATTGTCATAGGTCGCCCGACCGCCCTCGACCCCGGCCACGATCGAGGAGAAGGAGTCGTCGGTGATGATGATCGAGGCGGTGTCCTTCGCGAGGTCTGTCCCCGAGCCCATGGCGACACCGATGTTCGCCCGCCTGAGGGCCGGTGCGTCGTTCACGCCGTCGCCGGTCACGGCGACATAGTGCCCGCCCCCCTGGAGCCCTTCCACAATGGCTGACTTCTGGAGGGGGGCGACGCGGGAGAAGACATGCGCCTTTCCGACAAGATCGCGGAATGCCTGACTGTCCGGGGCGCCGGCCCCTGCCAGGTCCTTCCCGGTGACGAGGTCGTCTTCAGACAATGCAATCCCGAGGTCACGCGCGATTGCCAGGGCCGTCGCCGGGTGGTCGCCGGTGACCATCACCACCCTGATCCCGGCCTGCCTGCAGGTCTCCACCGCCCCCGCCGCGTCGTGCCTGAGGGGGTCGATGAAGCAGGCGAGGCCGAGAAAGAGGAGAGGGGGAATGTCCCCCTCGTCGAAGGGGAGGTCCACGCCGCCCACGATCTCGCCGGAAGCGACGGCGATGACCCGGAAGCCCCGTGCAGCAAGGAGGGCGGCCTCCTCCGCGGCCCCGTGCGGGGCGGTCGGGCAGCGCGGGATCACCACCTCAGGGGCGCCTTTCATGGCGACGAGGACACGCACCCCCTCCCGGTAGAACGCGGCCGCATATCTCCGCTCTGGCTCGAAGGGGATCTCGGCCAGGATGGCCTCTTCCCTCCGGACGGTCTCCGGGGAGAGGCCAAGTTTGTAGGCGGCGGCAAGGAATGCCACGTCGATGGCGTCGCCGTAGTGCTCCCAGTCCCCGTCCCGTCGCACGAGCACCGCCTCGCTGCAGAGGACGGCCGCCCGGATCATCCCCTGCAGTCTGAGATAGTCCGCCTCTGCAGGAGGCGGACCGTCCGCCGCAACGACCCGGCCTTCGCCGCGGTAGCCCTCGCCGAGGACCGTATAGCGTCGTCTGTCAGGGAGGACGATCTGCGTCAGGGTCTGCTCGTTGACCGTGAGCGTCCCTGTCTTGTCGCTGGCGATGCAGGTGCAACTCCCCAGGCCCTCGACCGCCGCCAGGTTCCTGACGACGACGTTGCGCGTCGCAATCCTGCTGACGCCAAGGGAGAGGGCGACGGTGATCGCCACGGGCAGGCCCTCAGGGATCGCGGAGACCGCGAGGGCGACGGCCAGGAAAAAGACCTCGACCGGTTCGATGCCCCGGAGGAGGGCGGCCACGCCGAGGACGGCACTCGCCCCGACGACGAGCACCCCCACCCAGCGGGAGAACTGCTCCATCCTGATGAGGAGGGGGGGTTTCGTCATCTCCATCGCGGAGAGAGTCGTTGCGATCTTCCCGACCTCGGTCTGCCTGCCTGTGGCGACGACGACCCCGCTCCCCCGCCCGGATACGAC
>NZ_JAQVNX010000118.1 GCF_028702905.1 Methanofollis sp. | reverse complement strand
TCACTCGGATTCGACGAGTACAGAGAAGGCAACTACGGATACGGAAAAAAACACATCTCAAGAGCATATGAGATCGAGTCGCAGCGAAGCGAAGAACTTGATCTGAAAGATGACACGATCGAGTCACTCAAAGAGATCATCGACACCGGCGATCCTGAACTCATCAGGATGGTGACCGACACCATCATTGAAGCGAAAGGAGAAGAGAACGGAGAATACCGCTGGTTCATAAAACCGATCACCGATGCGCTTATGATCATCGAGACCGGGGATACATCTCTTTACTATCGGATGCTCCAGTCGGAGGAGAGAGATCTGGTTGCCGACATCGTAAAGAAAATTATGAAATCAGATGTTTTGATGCCTGATAGCAGCCGCGGCGAAGCATAGGTCATAATCCCGCCCGGAACAAAAATAACGACTCTGAAAAATGTCCCCCATTTCGTTGGGGGATCATTTACTCCTCATCTATTTCTCTTCTTTCGGACGTATCGGGAAGATGTACGGCACGCCCTCACGCGTCTCGACCGCCGCCTCCACGCCGTAGACGTCGGCGATCACTTCAGGAGTAAGAACCGCAGAGGGCGCACCCCGCACATGGACCTGTCCGTGATCCAGGACGATGAGGTCGGTGCAGAACCGCGCCGCAAGGGAGAGGTCGTGGATCGCCATGACGACGAGACGGCCCTCCTCTCGGGCAAGCCTCCTCACCATCTCCATCACCTCCATGCCGTTCCTGAGGTCGAGGGCGCTCGTCGGTTCGTCGAGGAGGAGAAGAGGCGAACCCTGGGCAAGGGCGCGGGCGATCATCACCCGCTGGCGCTCGCCGCCCGAGAGGGTGCCGACCTCCCTGAACGCGAAGGACTCGATGCCGAGGAGTTCCAGGGCTCGCACCACCTCGTCCTCGTCTTCTCTCCGGATCCGCCAGGAGATGTGGGGGCGGCGGCCCATCAAAACCGTCTCATAGACCGTTGCCCGTGAGTGGTTGGCGATGCCCTGCGGGACATAGGCGATCCGCCTCGCCACCTCGGGCCGCGGCAGGGCCGGGATCTCCTCGCCGTCAAGGTTCACCGAGCCCTCTGCTTTGAGGATGCCGTCGATGCACTTGATCAGGGTCGTCTTGCCAGACCCGTTCGGGCCGACGAGGCCGAGGACCGCGGGCCCCTCCGCGGCAAAGGTGATGTCGGAGAGCACCTGCCGGTCGCGGTACGAGAACGCGAGATCCCTGACCTGAAGGCGCACCATCAGGCCCCCCTCCCGCGCAGGAAGAGGAAGATGAAGAAGGGCACGCCAAGAAAGGCCGTCATGATCCCGACAGGGAGGACCGTCGGTGCAAGGATGGTCCGGGCGAGACTGTCGGCGCCGAGGAGGAGGAGGGCCCCGACCATCCCTGAGGCAGGGAGGAGGTAGCGGTGATCAGCGCCGATGGCCATCCTGGTGATATGGGGCGCCACAAGCCCGATGAAGCCGATGGTCCCGGTGAAGCAGATGATCGCGGCGGTGATCAGGGAGGCGATGAGCATGAATATCGTCATCGACCTCTTCACCGGGACGCCGAGGCTCTCCGCGATGTCGTCGCCCTCGGCAAGGGCGTTGAGGTCCCATGCCCGCCAGATGAGGTACGGGGTGCAGAGGGCGATGATGAGGGTGACGATGCCGAGGCTTGTCCAGTCTGTCCGGCCAAGGGACCCGAACATCCAGAAGACGATCTCCTGCAACTCCTCGGCCGTGCCGAGGTACTGCAGGAGGGAGGTGACCGCGGAGAAGAGATACATCAGGGCGATACCGGCAAGGATCATCGACTCGGCCCCGAGACCGCGGTACCGCGCCATCGCATAGATGATCCCGGCGGCAAGGAGGGCGAAAACAAAGGCGTTTCCGATGACAAGCGCTTCCCCGTCGACGAGGCCTGCGCCGAGGACGATCGCAACCGAGGCGCCGGTCGCGGCCGCGGAGGAGATCCCGAGGGTGAACGGGCTTGCAAGGGGGTTCCTGAGGATGCCCTGCATCACCGTCCCCGCGATGGCGAGGCCGAACCCCGCCACGATCGCAAAGAGGACGCGGTGGAAGCGGTAGTTCCAGACGATGTTCTCCGCCATTCCGGGTGCGGCGAACCTGCCGGGAAAGAGACCGGCAAGGATGGCCAGGTAGGCGTCCGCGACCGAGAGGTCGGCCGAACCAAGGGTGACGGCCACGCCGGTAAGGAGGACGAGGAGACCGAACAGGACGCCATGGAAGAGGGCACGCCTCCGCCGGGCGGCGGCGAACCCCTCCAGCAGGGTTTCGGCCCCCATCATATCGCCGGGTACACGAACTGCATCCCGGCCGGGTCGATCCCCAGGTGCTGGTACTCGTTCAGATAGGTCCGGTGGAGCGCTTCGGGGTCGAGACCGGCGAACCGGTCGGGGTAGGACCACTTCGCAAGGTAGGCGATCCCGATGAAGTGCTCTGCCCCCCCGAAGATGTCGTTGTGGAGGAGGTAGACCCTTTTCTCCTTCACCGCTGCGAGGTCGGTCCATCCGGGCCTATTGAAGAGGCCGGCATGGGTCGCCGGAATCCTGTCAAGGTCTTTGTTCTGGTAGCCGCCATAGGCATAGGAACCTGCACCGATGAGTTTGACGATCACGTCGGGGTCGGCGGCGATGACCGCCTCGGGGTCGACCTCGGGGTACTCGGCAGGGAGAGAGGAGAAGACATTCTTCCCGCCGGCACGGACGATCTTGTCCTCGTACCCCGACCCGGCGGCGCCGGTCTTGTAGTCCTTCCAGTTCTCCAGGTACACCGTGGTTCTCTCCGCCTCAGGGATACCGGCCGTCTCCGCACTGATGGTGTCGAGCGTGTTCGTGTAGAACCCAGCAAATCGTTCCACCTCAGCCTCGCGCCCGAAGATCGCGCCAAGCGCCCTGACCTCGTCGGCATAGTTCTCCGGCCTGAAGCAGTCGAACCTGTAGACCCGGATCTCCGGGTTCGAGGCCTGGATTTTCTTCTGGATCTCGTCGCAGGCGTCTTTGCTCGTGGTAGCGTACAGGAAGACGGCGTCAGGGTGCAGGGAGACGACTGTCTCATAATCGGGCGACCAGACGCTCCCGACGACGGTGGTGTTCCTGTACTCGGGGAAGAACTCTGGCCTCTGCGCGGAGAACTTGTCGATGCCGACGACGCTCGACGGCCCGATGCCGAGGGACCGCAGCGTCTCCAGGGTCTCGCCGTTGAAGACGACGACGCGGGACGGGGGAGAGGCAGGAGTGACAGTCTCCTCTCCCTCAAGGTAGAGGGGGGCGGCGTCCTGCACCTCGGCAAGTGGGGGTGCGTCCTCGCCACCCGCAAGGAAGGAAAGGACCATGCCGGCGAACTCGTCCCGCCCGATGACACCGTCGCCGTTCATATCGCCGGGCACGAGCGCGGCCGCCGGCAGGGCGAGGGCAAGGAGCAGGCAAAGGAGGATATACACCCTCTTCATCGCCGGCACCTCCTGAGCAGGGGGACGGCCGCCAGCGCAAAGAGCACGGCAAGGGCGCCCGGACCGGGGGCCGCTGTCGCACCGCCGACGTCAAGGCGGGAGGACAGAACCGTGCCATTGGTTCGGGCACCGAAGTCCCACCACTCGCCCGTGATCTCGCCACCGCCCTCCGGAGGTGCGCGGACCACATAGGTGACGGCGGTCTCGCCGAGGATGGCGAAGCAGACGCGGTTCCCGTCCACACGCACCTGATCCGCAGGGAGAGAACTGCTCACATAGGCAAAGCCAGGCGGCAGGATCTCGACGATACCGCCGGCCTCGCAGCCGTTCAGGGAGAGGGTCACCGTCACCTCCGCGCCCGGTGCGGGAGCGGCGGTGCTGACCTGGCGCACCGCTGCATCACCGCCTGCAAGGGCCGGGGCGGCGAGGGAGAGCATGCAAAGACAGAGGAGGAGTATTGCCACTTTTTTCATCGGTCATCATCTCAGGGTAGTACTGAGTGACATCTCTGTCACAACAGGTTAGATATTTTGTGGAATGAGCGCGACACCTGCGGGCAGTCTTCCCGACCGTGGCACCGTGAAAAGAGTCATCATGCACCGGGGCAAGGAATAGAGGAGGACTGTGGAAACATATGATCTGATCGTCGTCGGGGCAGGGCCTGCCGGGCTTTTTGCCGCGGCCCGCACCGGTGCCGGAGGAGGGACAGTCCTCCTCCTTGAAAAGAAGAAAAAGCCCGGGAGAAAACTACTCGTCTCCGGATCGGGGCAGTGCAATATCACCCACGCCGGGAGCGTCACGGAGTTCTTCACGCGGTACGGGAAGCACGGCCAGTTTCTCAAGCCGGCGCTCCGCGCTTTCACAAACACCGACCTGATCGCCCACGTCACCGAACGGGGTGTCCCCCTGACGACTGAAGAGGGGGGCAAGGTCTTCCCGACCTCGCGGAAGGCACAGGACGTTCTTGACCTCTTGCTCGCCGAATGCCGGGAGGCGGGCGTGACAGTGCGGTGCGGAGAACCGGTCGTTGCCGTCGAAAAAAGTGAGAACAGTTTTTCCGTCAGGACAGAGACCGGCGAATACCGGTCGGCCCTGCTCCTCATCGCGACAGGCGGCGCCTCGTACCCGGCCACAGGTTCGACGGGCGACGGTTATACATTTGCCGCGTCCCTCGGCCACACGATCGCCGGGACAGCACCCGCGCTCACGCCGGTGACGGTCAGGGACTACCCCTTCGCTGACCTCGCCGGTATATCCCTGCAGGGCGTGACCGTCTCCCTCTTCAGGGACGGCAAAAAGATCGGCGACCAGAGAGGCGACCTCCTCTTCACCCACGAAGGACTCTCCGGGCCGGCAATCCTCGACCTCTCCCGGTTCATCGAACAGGGCGACCGTCTCGTGGTCCCGGTCCTCCCGGAGGGGATGCGGGAGGAGATCACGGCGGCGCTGGGCGGGGGAGGCGGTGCGAGGGTCAGGTCGGTGCTCTCCCGATACCCCGTCCCGGAAAGGCTCCTCAAAAGGCTCATCGACCTCTCGGAGATCCCGCCGGAAACGACATGCGCCCACCTCACGAAGGCGGCACGGACCCGGCTTCTCCAGCACCTCACCGCCTGCACCCTGACCGTCGACGCCCTCGGGGGATATGGCGTTGCCATGGTGACGCGGGGAGGGGTGGCCCTCGACGAGGTGAACCAGAAGACGATGGGATCGAAACGCGTCGAAGGCCTCTACTTTGCCGGCGAAGTCCTCGATATCGACGGCGACTGCGGCGGGTTCAACATCCAGGCGGCATTCTCCACCGCCGCCCTCGCCGCGGAGGCAATCCTCGGGCGGGCCCGGGAGAAAGACAGAGTATAGGTACTGCAGGACACGGGGGTCCAGGCCCTCTCTCTTTCGTCTCCCCGGGCCGCCGGTATTATCTACCCGCTCTCCCCATCCCCCTATGATGAGCCCCTTCATCCGGCACAGGGTGATAACAGGTTCTTCCCCGGGAGACGACGATGTTTGAGAGAGTCCTTTTCGCAACAGACTTTTCCGAGGACGCACGTGCAACGGCCGCACGCCTCCCCGAGATCCCCACCGCACAGGACGTGATCCTTGTCCATGTCCTCGACCAGGCCGGTGCCCCTCGCATCCCTTTCCTCTCCGGCCATGCGCCCTCGGCC
>NZ_JAQVNX010000117.1 GCF_028702905.1 Methanofollis sp. | reverse complement strand
GCACCCCCATGGAGGAGATCCTCCCTCTTCAGGTAGACCCGGCAGCCGAGGTCGCGTGAGAGGTTCCGGCAGTACGTGAGGGGAGTCTCCCTGCCGGCAAAGGTCGAGAGGTACCCCTCCAGTTCCGCCTGAAAGGCAGGGTCGT
This sequence comes from Methanofollis sp., assembly GCF_028702905.1. NCBI lineage: Archaea > Methanobacteriati > Methanobacteriota > Methanomicrobia > Methanomicrobiales > Methanomicrobiaceae > Methanofollis > Methanofollis sp. Next base: position 5,543 of record NZ_JAQVNX010000117.1, on the reverse strand, counting down.
TCTTCGCGCGTTCATAGGCGGCCTCCAGTGCCCCGAGTTCCCCCATCAGGGTCTCCGGGACGAACTGCCCGCCGAATTCACCAAAATATCCCTTCTTCATGGGGATATGCTCCTGCATGCCATGATAAATTCCGTCATTTTTTGTGTGTTTTTGATGCCCGGGCTGTCCTCGACGCCGGACGAGACGTCCACCCCGTATGGCCGCACGGCCCTGACCGCCTCGCCGACATTGTCCGGGGTCAGGCCGCCGGAGAGGAGGACCGGGACAGGAGACCGCAGGACAAACGACCGGGCCTCATTCAGATCGTACCGCCTTCCTGTGCCCTCGCTCCGGTCGAGGAGGACCGCGTCGTACCTGCCGGGAGGGAGTCTCCCGGCGGAGACCGCCCTGATCACCCGCACGCCCGGCGGTACAGGGAGGTCGCAGTAGAGTTGCACCGCCGTAGGGCTGAGGGCGAGGATCTCGTCGAGTTCTGCCGGGTCGTCTGTCCGCGAGACGCAGATCCGGGCCGTGAAGGGGCCAAGAGAGGAGAAGATCTCCTCCGCCTTTTCAGGAGCGACCGCCCGTGGCGAGTCGGAGAAGAGGACGACGCCGATCGCGTCGGCACCGGCCCTATCGGCGGCAACGGCGTCGGCGACCATCGTGATCCCGCAGATCTTCACGCGCATACCAGCCTCTCCAGTCTCTTCCCCGGATGCGCCGAGGACATGAGGGCCGAACCGACGAGAAACGCATCGCAGTACGGCCGCAGGGCCCGGACGTCGCAGGGCCAGACGACGCCGCTCTCGGAGACGATGAGCCTCCCCTCTCCTGAAACCAGTTCGGAGAGTTTCTTCGTGGTGTTCAGGTTGGTCGTCATCGTGGAGAGGTCACGGTTGTTGATCCCGATAAGGTCGGCAGCGGTAGAAAGAGCGAGTTCGGCCTCGTCACGGGTGCGGACCTCGACGAGCGGTTCAAGGCCGAGTTCGAGGGAGAGGTCCACGAAGTCCCCGAGGTCCCTGCCTAGCACGCCGGCGATGAGAAGGACCGCATCGGCCCCGAGCGCCGCCGTCTCCCTGATCTGGAGTTCGTCGATGATGAAGTCCTTCCTGAGGAGCGGGACCGGCGAGACCTGCCCGACCCTCAGGAGGTTTTCCACACTGCCCCCGAAGAAGAAGGGTTCTGTCAGAACCGAGAGGGCGACGCACCCACTGGCGATGAGGTCACCTGCCAGCACCTCGGGGGCGTCACCGCCGCGAAGGGTGCCGCGGGAAGGGGAGGCGTACTTCACCTCCGCAATGACCGCGTTCCTCCGTTCAGAGGTGCGGATCGCCGTCGTCAGGCTGAACCGCCCGGAGGCCCGGCAGTCAGGGATGTGCCCGGCCGCTTCCAGCCCGGCCACACGCTCGCGGGTGCGGGCGAGGATATCGTCCAGGATCATCAGGCACCCCCTGTCGCCCTGACAAGGGCGTCGAGTTTTTCCCGTGCCTTTCCTGAATCGATCGAGTCCTCAGCACGGCAAAGGCCGTCCCTGAGGCTGCGGGCCCGTCCCCCGAGATAGATCGCCGCGGCGGCGTTGAGGAGGACGATGTCGCGGGCAGGCCCGTGCTCGCCGTCGAGCACGCCCCTGAGAATCTGTGCGTTCTCAGCCGTGTCCCCACCGGCAAGGTCGGATAGGGAGGCGGGCGGGATCCCATAATCCTCGCAGGCAAGGTCATAGGTCCGGACCGCCCCGTCACGGAGTTCGGCGACATGGGTCGGCCCTGCGGTGCTGATCTCGTCGATGCCGCTGCCGTGGACCACCATCGCCCGCCCGACGCCGAGGCTCTTCAGCACGCCGGCGACCGTTTCTACGAGCGCCGGGCTGTAGACCCCGACAAGTTGCGCCCCTGCACCGGCAGGATTCGCAAGGGGGCCGAGGAGGTTGAAGACCGTCCTGACCCCGATCTCCGACCGGACACCTGACACCCGGCCGAGGGCCGGGTGGTACGCCGGCGCATAGAGGAAGACGAACCCGATCTCCTCGACAATCTCCCGGGCGCGTTCAGGCCCGAGGTCAAGGCCGACACCGAGGGCGGCGAGGACGTCGGCCGAACCGCACCTGCTTGTTGCGCCCCTGTTGCCGTGCTTCACGACAGGCACGCCTGCACCGGCGACGACAAAGGCAGCCGTGGTGCTGATATTGAAGGTGCCGCTGCCGTCGCCACCCGTGCCGCAGGTGTCGACGAGGACGCCGGTGACCCGCGGCCTGATCCTGACCGAGGCCTCGCGCATCGCCTGTGCAAAGGCGGCAATCTCATCGACAGACTCGCCTTTCATCCTCATTGCGGCAAGAAAACCACCGACCTGTGCCGGTGTGGCGCCGCCGCTGAGGATCTCGTGCATGACCTCGCCCGCCTCTCTGCCCGAGAGGTCGCGGCCTTCGGCCACCCGACCGATCGCCTCCCTGATCATGCCCGCGCCCCCTTTCCGGCAAGGAAGTTCCCGATGATCCTGTCCCCTTCGGGAGAGAGGATGCTCTCCGGGTGGAACTGGATGCCGTCGATGGGATAGTCCCGGTGCCTGACGCCCATCACATAGCCGTCGTCCAGGCTCGTCGCCGTCACATCGAGTTCCCGCGGCAGGGTCGCACGGTCGGCCACCAGCGAGTGGTACCGGGTGGCAGAGAAGGGGTCGGGGACGCCGTCGAAGATCCCGGCGCCGTCGTGGATGATCCGGGATGTTTTGCCGTGCATCAGGCGCCCGGCCCGCGTCACCCGCCCGCCGAAGACGGTGCAGATCGCCTGGTGGCCGAGGCAGACCCCGAGGGTCGGGACCTCGCGACAGACTGTCCTGAGGGCGTCGAGACAGAGCCCCGCGTCCTCGGGCGTTCCCGGGCCCGGCGAGAGGATGACCCGATCGCAGTCGATGTCCCGGAGCACCGAGGCCGGGGCGTCGTTCCTGACGACGACCGGTTCGCCGCCGAGCTTTCCGACCTGCTGGTAGAGGTTGTAGGTGAAACTGTCATAGCAGTCGATGATGAGCACTCTCATAGGTCTCTCCTCCCGTATGCGATCGCCCGGAGCATGGCCGCAGCCTTGCTCCCGGTCTCCTCCCACTCGTTTTCGGGGATGGAATCGGCTACTATGCCGGCGCCGACCTGGACCGACGCCGTCCCGTCCTCGACGACGACGGTCCTGATCGCGATGGCGACGTCCATGTCCCCGTCGAAACCGACATGGCCGACCGCACCGGCATATATGCCGCGACGGCAGGGCTCCAGGTCATCGATGATCTGCATCGCCCGGATCTTCGGGGCTCCCGAGACCGTGCCTGCCGGGAAGCATGATGTGAAGGCATCGAAACAGTCGTACCGGCCGTCGAGCGCCCCCTCCACCGTGGAGACGATATGCTGGACATGGGAGTACTTCTCGACACCCATGAACGCGGGCAGGTGGACCGAGCCATAGGTGCAGACCCTGCCGAGGTCGTTTCTGGCGAGGTCGACGAGCATGGTGTGCTCGGCGCGTTCCTTCGCGTCGGCAAGGAGATCCTTTTCGAGGCGGTCGTCCTCGTCAGGGGTCGCACCCCTCGGCCGCGTCCCGGCGATCGGAACTGTCGTGACCTTTCCCTTCTCCACGCGGACGAGCATCTCGGGACTTGCTCCGGCGACCTGCTGGTCCCCGAAGTCCAGGAAGTACATGTACGGGCCCGGGTTGATCGCCCTGAGCGCCCTATAGATCGCAAAGGGGTCGCCCGGATAGTCGCAGTCGATCCTCCGGGACAGGACGCCCTGGAAGATGTTGCCTGCCGTGATGTGCTCTTTCATCCTCAGGACGGCAGCCTCGAAGGCCTCCTTCGAGAAGGTCGAGCGGCAGGGGAGGTCTCCAACCGCAGGGAAAAGCCGGGGCCTCTCTTCCTCCGGGCCGAGAGCCCTGATCTTTGCAACCAGCGCCCTGACCCTCGCTCTGCTCTCCTCGTACGCCCTGTGAGGGTCTGTGTCTTCGGTCAGCAGGGGGCTTGAGAAGACGTACATCCTGCCGGCGAGATGGTCGAAGACGATACAGTCCTGTGCAAGGAGAAGCCTGGCCAGGGGGGCGTCGGGGCCGTCACGGCGGCCGGGCCCGACCTTCGGCTGGAGCGCGTGGACAAGGTCGTACGCGAAGTAGCCGACAAAACCCCCGAAATATCTCGGGGCGCCGACATCGGCGACGGCAAACCTGCCGAGGATGGACCTGACCACCCCGACCGGGTCGGCAACGTCCGGAGAGGCGGCGACCCTGACGAAGGGCCCGGTGCCGGATATCTCGGCCGTCTCCCCAACGGATACCCTGAGTACCGGGTCGACCCCGATCACCGAGTAGCGCGCACTCCGGTCACTCCCCTCCATCGATTCAAGGAAGAAGCCGACGCCGTCGCAGAGCCCTGCATAGACTCCCGGCGGCGTCACCGGCGGGAGGGGGAGTTCCTGGCAGAGGGGAATGATGAGGGGCCGGGACCGCCCCTCCGCGGCGGCAAGAAACTCCTGATAACCCGGCTTGAATATCTCTGTTTCACCGATTACGGCACTATCCATTCCACCGGCATCACCCCACCTTCGGCAGGTGCGCAAGCGACTCCCTGATCAACTCGGCCGGATATTCGTAGTCAGGCAGGCCGCCTGCAAGATAGGCATCATAACTCGCGAAGTCGAAGTTGCCGTGGCCCGAGTTGTTGAAGAGGATCACCTTCTCCTCGCCGGTCTTCCGGCAGGCGAGGGCGGCGTCGATCGCCGCCTTCACGGCATGGGCCGCCTCGGGGGCGACGATGATCCCCTCGGTTCGCGCGAAGGTGAGGGCCGCCTCGAAGACCTCGTTCTGGTGGCAGGAGATCGCACGCACCGCTCCGGCCTCGGCGAGGTGGGCGACGAGGGGCGAGACACCGTGGTACCGCAGCCCACCCGCGTGGATCGCCGGCGGCACGAAGTCGTGGCCGAGAGTGAACATCTTCAGGAGGGGGGTGAGGCCCGCGATGTCGCCGTAGTCATAGGCATAGAGCCCCTTCGTGAGGGTCGGGCAGGCCGCGGGTTCGACGCCGACGACGTCGGTCTCCGGGTGCTTGCCGCGGAGTTTGTCCCCGACAAAGGGGAAGGCGAGGCCGGCGAAGTTCGAACCGCCGCCGACGCAACCGATGATAGTGTCGGGATAGACGTCGTCCATCGCCATCTGCTCCCGCGCCTCGAGGCCGATCACGGTCTGGTGGAGGCAGACATGGTTCAGGACCGAACCGAGGGCGTAATTCGTGTTCGCGTGGTTCACCGCGTCCTCCACCGCCTCGGAGATCGCGATGCCCAGGCTCCCGGGGGTGTCTGGATGATCGGCAAGGACCTTCCTGCCCGCGTCCGTCTTCTCGCTCGGCGACGGGATGCACTCGGCCCCGTAGACCTGCATCATGCTCTTCCTGTACGGCTTCTGGGCATAGGACGACCTGACCATGTACACGGTGCAGGCCATCCCGAAGAGGGCGGTCGCAAAGGCGAGGGAGGAACCCCACTGCCCGGCGCCGGTCTCGGTGGCGATACGCTCGACACCTTCCTTCATGTCGT
>NZ_JAQVNX010000116.1 GCF_028702905.1 Methanofollis sp. | reverse complement strand
CGATCGTGCGGAGGGCGAGGAGGTCGGCCTCCCCTCCTTCCGTGATGCCGAGAGATGCGAAACGCTCTGTCGTGTCCTTTCCCGGCAGACTCTCAAAAGGTGCGGCTGTCATAGACCTCACATCGTGGCGACGGCCACGCACTCCTCCATCGTCCCGATACGGGCCACCGCCCCGCACATCGTCGGCACATACGCGAGGGCCTTGCCCGAGTTCACCATGATCGCGTCGTACCTGTCCAGGGCCGGGGAGACGACGACGCAGGTGTCGGCATAGACCCGCGCCCCGCTCTTCTCGATCGTCGCCACGGCGTCGCGGTTCTCCGCGATGACGCCCTGTGCGGCGAAGACGAAGAAGGGCTTATTCACCTTTTTCCCGGCGAGGAGACCGGCGAGGTTTTCGAGTTCGGCGGGAGAGAGATGGGGGCACCCGACCGCGATCGCGTCCACCTCGATCGAGGAGAAGACCTCCCGCACCTCGTCCATCCTGATCTCGACAGTCTCCGGGACATCGCGCTTGAACGTCGGCAGGCGGGCCTCGGGGGTGATCCTGTCCACGTGGAAGAGGGCCACCGCCCCGGTCGCCGCCATCGCCGCGCCCAGGGCCTTGAGGTGGTCGCGGGGCGGCCTGATCCCGGAGAAGAGAGGGATCCTGTTCCCGACAATCTTCCCGGCCACATAGCCCAGGGCCCCGTACTCGGCCGCGTCCTTCAGCGCCGCCGGGTCGTCCACCGTGATCCCGATGTTCGGCAGGCGGTTCTTGAAGAGGTGCAGGCCGTAGTACGGCGTCTTGCCGACGATCGCCGCGGCAAGGGCGCCCGGCCCTCCCTCGCGGTTCGTCCTGGCCCCGATGACAGAGTTCGCATAGACGACGGCCGACGACTCGGCCCAGGCCAGGTGCTCGCCGTACTGCGTCTGGGAGACATAATACGGCGTGCAGGTGCACTCGAGTTTGATGCCGAGACGCCCGTAGGCCGCGACCACCGCCTCCTGCTGCTGTGCGAACACCTCGGGGATCCCCATCTCCTTCCAGCGGTCGCGGGCCATGCCGATCGGGTTCAGGACAGTCGGCACCGCCACATGGGCGTCCAGGCCCTGCAGCCATTCGAGACCCCATTTCCCGATCGTCTTGTACGACGCCCCCGAGACCTGGGCGCTCGCGATCGGGATGAGTTTCTCGGCGCCGAAGACCTTGCCGAGTCCGACGAGGATCTCCAGCATCTGCTGCATCGTCTCGCCGTACTCGCCGTTCTGCATTTTTTCTTCTTCAGGTTCCAGATACATCAGTCATTCCATCCTGCACGCACAAACTTTTCCTCCTCTCCCATCACCATCGTGGCGTCGAGGCCGATCTTCACGTTCGTGCCGTCGCCGTCCCTGCAGGGGTCGAGGGATGAGCCCCGCACCCCGGTGATCACCATCAGGTCGCGGTCGCCCCGCACCCGTGTTGCGATCGCGTACTCCACGTCCTCCATGGAGAAGGGGTCGATGTCCTCGTCCACGACGACGACGTGCTTCAGGGAGGTGTGGGCCGCGAAGGCCGCCATGATCGCGTTCTTCCCGTCGCCCTGCGTGTTCTTCCTGATCTGCACGACCGCGTGGAGGTAGCCGCAGCCGCCGGTCGTCAGGACGACGTTCCTGACCGTCGTCACCCCGGCGACGGCCCGGTAGATCTTCGGCTCGTACGGCACGCCCATCAGGAGACGGTGCTCGCTCCCGCCCGGAAGGATGGAGTGGTAGATAGGGTCCTCCTTCGTCCACATGCCGGTGAGTTCCATGACCGGCTGGATGCGCTCGAAGTCGTAGGTGCCGGTGATGTCGACGAAAGGCCCTTCCTCGGCCTTCTCCGATCCGATATAGCCTTCGAGCACGATCTCGGCCTCGGGGACGAGGACCCCGTTCGAGCACTCATGGACAGGGAGTTCCCCGCCCATCAGTTCGGCGGCGAAGGCGAGTTCCTTCCCCTCGGGGACGCGGGTGCAGGAGGCGAAGGTGACCGCCGGGTGGACGCCGAGGGCGATGGCGATCGGCAGTTTCTCGCCCCTCTTCAGCGCCTCGCGGTGGAGGACGTCGGTGTGCCGACCCTCGACGAGGCGTGCGGCCAGGCGGTCCTTGCCTATCACCATCATGCGGTGGATGGAGGCGTTCTCCACGCCGTCCAGGCGGGAGAAGACGATCCCGGCGGTGATGTACGGGCCGCCGTCCTTCGGGAAGAAGGTCATGACCGGGAACGCGGTGAGGTCTGCCGGGCGCATTTCGAGTTTGCCAATAGGCTTCAGCGTGCCGCTGTACGACGCCGCGGCCAGTCTCTTCACCAGGTCGGCCTCCGTGCTCCCCAGTGCCGCCGCAAGGGTGCTCCTGTTTGCGGTGAGGTTCATCACCGCCTTCTTCCCGCCGATGTCGTGGAAGAGGAGGACCCTGTCGGTTGTGCTCGCCATCTGTGCCGCTTCGAAGCGGTCGGAGACCGGTCTTTCGATCTCGTCGACCAGGCCCCTCTCCCGCATCTCGTCAATGAACTGTCGCATCGTCATCATATCCGCTCCATCTTTTCCCGATATCGTGTTCCACCCCGAGGTGGTCGAGGACCCGTGCGACCACCATGTCCACCAGGTCGTCGATCGTCTGCGGCCGCCCGTAGAAGGGCGGACTTGCGACCATCACCGTCGCCCCGGCCTCGTCCGCGGCGAGCATGTTGCGCAGGTGTATGCGCGAGAGGGGCATCTCCCGCAGCACGAGAATGCAACGCCGCCTCTCCTTCAAACAGACGTCTGCGGCCCGTGTGATAAGGGTGTCGGAGAACCCGGCCGAGACAGAGGCCAGGGTCTTCATCGAGCAGGGGACGATCGCCATCCCGTCGTACCTGAACGACCCGCTCGCGATCTCCGCGGCCAGGTTCCTGTTGTCCTCCTCGATCACCGGGAACCCGTCAAGGCTCACGCCTTCGTGGACCGCGATCTCCCGCGCCGTCCCGGAGACGACCAGGTGCACCCGCGCCTTCCCTGCGAGCACCTCGAGGAGGCGCCTCGCGTAGACGATCCCGCTCGCGCCGGTCACGCCGATAACATATTCCTTCTCCATCTTGTCCTCACACCGGCAGCCTGTCCTGCTGCGTCGGTTTTTTGATGTGGAGCACCTCGATCGCCGCCGCTTCCACCGTCTCCCTCTGGCCGGGGAGGGTGTAGACGCCGAGGCGCCACTGTTCCCGCCGCGTCTCGTTCAGGGTCGTCAGGAGGGGGGAGACCTGTTCGAGGCCGACGAGGGCGTTCTTCTCCCGCACCCGCACCTCCATCGACATGTCTGTCGGGAAGGAGGGGATGTCGACGAGCACCGTCTCCTCCCCGACGCCTGCCGCCTCCGCGACCTCCCGTGCGATCTGCCTGCTCTCCGAGAGGGAGGTTCTGGCCTGCACCGCGGCGGCGTTCACCTGGCCGCGGCCGACATAGACGGCCCTCTTGTACAGTCTCCTCTCATAGAGTCTTCGGGCGATGTCGCGTGCCGTCCCATCGGGAGAGGCGAGGAGGCGGGTGAAGAGTGCGGCGTCGTCCATCCGCATCAGCGCCCCCACACTCTCCCCGCTCACCGCAAGGTGGGAGAGGAGGGCGAGGTGGAACATGGAGGTGGCGATCCGGGAGACATGGTGGTAGTAGACGACCGGGCGCATCAGGGTCCGTGCGATGAGCAGTGACTCCGCCGCATTGATGCCCGAGGCATCGAGGGCGACGCCGTTCTCCGTCCCGGCCGTCGCCCTGATCAACCGCCCGGCATCGACGAGGCCGTACGGCACGCCGGTGTAGTGGGCGTCGCGGAGGAGGTAGTCCATCCTGTCCACGTCCAGGTCGCCGTGGATCACGCCGGCGTACCTGTGGGTACCGTTGATGACGGCGGCGACCTCGGCCGGGTCGAGGCCGCGGTCTTCCAGGATGCCGGCCGTCTCGCCCTCCCCGAGGAGGTCGCCCGCGTCCTGGTGGCCCTTCCCCATCATCTCGACCATGAAGGCCTCGGTGACATGGGAGAAGGGGCCGTGGCCGATGTCGTGGAGGAGGGCGGCGGCGGTGACGAGGTCGCTCTCGCCCGCGTCGAGGCCGAGGTGGCGGCAGAGCACGGCCGCGAGGTGCATCGTGCCGAGCGAATGCTCGAAACGGGTGTGGTTGGCGCCCGGATAGACCAGGTGGGCGAAGCCGAGTTGCCTGATATGGCGGAGGCGCTGGAGAACGGGTGAGTCGAGGAGCGCGAGGGCCGTCTCTCCCACCTCGACGTCGCCGTGCACCGGGTCCTTGATGATTTTCATCGGGCTGTCAGTTAAAAATCTTCATGTATGGACAGTTAAACTATTCTCTTATGATTACATTCCTTTCCGGCGGGACCGGGACGCCGAAACTCCTGCGGGGGATGCGCAACCTGGTCAACGACGACCAGATCGCCGTGATCGTCAACACCGCGGAGGATATGTGGATCTCGGGCAACCACATGTCTCCGGACATCGACACCGTGCTGTATCTCTTTGCCGGCCTCCTGAACACCGACACCTGGTGGGGGATCAGGGGCGACACCTTCTCGACGCATAAGTTCCTCGAACAGTTCACCGGCGAGGAGTTCATCGCGGTCGGCGACAAGGACAGGGCCGTCCACATCGCGCGGGCCCGTCTTCTCTGGAATGGAGCGACTCTCACCGAGGCGACCCTCTCCCTGTCCCGGGCCCTCGGGGTCCGCGCCCGCGTCCTCCCGATGACGGACGCCGAGGTGACGACCTATGTCGAGACCGACGCCGGACCCATGCACTTCCAGGAGTACTGGGTCGGGTACCGCGGCGAGGTGGAGATCAGGGGCGTCATGCGGAAAGGCGAGGAGCACAGGAAGGCGACGCCCGAGGTTCTCGCCGCGATCAGGGATGCCGACGCCGTGATCCTCGGGCCCTCGAACCCGGTGACGAGCATCTCGCCGGTCCTGGAGTGCGAGGGTGTGCGGGAGGCCCTCAAGGAGAAGTTCGTCATCGCGGTCTCCCCCTTCATCGGCGACAAACCTGTCTCCGGCCCCGCGGCCGCCCTGATGGAGGCGTGGGGGATGGAGGCGTCGTCGGCGGGGACGTACGCCCTGTACAGGGACTTCGTCGATGTCTTTGTCCAGGATGTGCGGGACAGCACGGAGGTGCCGGGCGCCCTCCGCCTGGACACCCTGATGAAGGACGAGAGGCGGGCCGAGGCCCTTGCCTGGGAACTGATGTCCATCGTCAGGAGCGCGAGCCGAAAGAGATCCTGAGCCCGGCGCCGGTCGGGCCGACCCTCGCCACGCCGGCGATGGCGGCGGCGGCCCGAAAGCCGGTGCAGTGGCAGGGGTGGACGTGTGCGGCGCCGAGGTCGCGGACGTACCGGCAGGTCGCTTCGACCTGCTCTGCGGGGGCGTCGCCGAGATGGAAACCGCCGACGACATCGGCGACCTTCTCCTCATCCAGAACATCTTTTGCATGCTCGACCACCGAGCAGATGCCTGCATGGGCGCAGCCGGTGACGACGACGATCCCCTCGTCGGTGCGGCAGGCGAGTGCCGTGTCGTCAGGGACGAGGTCGGGCTTCCCGCCCGACGTCCCGACTGCCGTCCTCCCCTCGAAGGGGAAGATGCGGGGGATCTCGCCGAGGAAGACGAGGTCGTCGGTGATCCTGACGGGGTCGCGGGAGAGGCGCACCTCCCCGTGGCGGGCGAGGGTCTCCTCTGCGAGGATCATCCCGATCTCGGGTTCGCCCCCGGTCTCGACATGCCTGAAGATCTCGGGGTGGGCGAGGAAGGTCG
>NZ_JAQVNX010000115.1 GCF_028702905.1 Methanofollis sp. | reverse complement strand
GCTGGGTTCATCGGTATATGATTATTTTTCATGTCTATCAATCCTTCCTATTTTTTCCCACTGTAAATCAATTGAAATCAGTTTATTCCGTTTCATTTGGAGGTGCAATCGCCATATATATGGATTTCCGGTGCATTCAGGAATGTCAGATCTCTCCTCTCAGTCACCAGGCCATAGATCGGCTGTTCATGCTGGACGTCCTGTAGTGGTGCATCCCTGGCCGAGACCGACCTGAGTGCCGGCAGTGTTCCGTACCGCGCATTCCTCACCCATCCCTTTCCTTCCATCTCATAGTACGCCGCCCCTCGCATCTCCTCATAGAACCCGTACTCGCTTTCAAACCGCGTCGAGACGAGGTTTGCCATCACCAGCACCTCCTCCCCCGGGTTGATGGTCACATGGCCGTACCCGGGCGGCACCAGCACAAAGTCCCCGGCCCGCGCAGAGACAACCACCACGTCGGAGAGGTCCTTCGTCTGGAGGAGGAAGTGCGCCTCGCCGGCGAGCACCTGATACAGTTCGGGGTAGCCGACGCCGGCCGCGTTCTCCGGGTGGTCGTGCCCCTTCGTCTTGACGTACTCGCCGCCGGGGGTCGCCGGTGGGATGACGGTGAGGTCGAACCGCAGGTGCTGCCCCGCAAACCAGGTGCGGTCCTCCGGGGTGAGGGCGCAGTCGCGGTACATGACGTACAGGGGGCCGTCGGCGGTGCAGGTTGGGTCCGCGAGGACGCAGCGCATCTCGTCGACGGTCCGCACCGAGGGGGCGGGGAGGGTGCCTGGCCAGAAGTCTGTCAGGGGGGTGCTCACGCTCACCCCTCCTATGGCGCAGCCTGACGAGACGATCGGGGCGTGCTCCCCGTCTCTCCCGAGAGACGGCTGTGCGATGGGTATGTGCATGGGTGAATCTCCGGATGGAACGCGCTGTCATTTTCGCGTGTTCATCCATAAACATTTGCATTTTTTTCTGAAAAATGAGGGGCGTTAAACAGATTCAGAAGAGGGAGGGCGCATGGACGCGGCCATCCTCCTGTTCCAGACCGCAGTCCTCAATCGTGATCTCCGGCATATCGGGCAGGACGTCCTCGCCTGTGCCGGTGCGAAGATCGCCGGGACACCCCTCAACCGGGCAGAGGGGGTCACCCCTCGCCACCTGACCGGCTGGCTCCCCCCCCGGATACGCCCGTACCACCCCCCGATAGGGGGATCGCACCCCGGATCCGGGCCCGTACCGGCGAGATCCAGCGATCCCGGCATGGCGGGCGGCATTCGAGAAACCCACGAAATGCCGCCCCCTCTCCTGCCCCTCTGGCGACCCGTATGCGTGCGGGTAATGCCCTCCCTTCCGCGGCCCCCAGGCGCCGGGAAGGGGAAGGGAGTGCGGCCGGAAATCAGCTGAATCTTGGCTTCATCTGTGTTATTCCGACTATTCGGGGTGCTGACGTCAGGGTTTAGTCCCTGCATCAAGAGGGGGTGCTCCCACTGCAGGAATCTGTTCGGGTATGTCCGACGTTGTCTCTGTCCTGGCGTGATGTCGCCTTTTTTTCTCAGGGAGATGCTCCTGGAAATGTGGCCGGGCGCATCTCCTCGACCAACCTCCGTATCATCTCCCCTCCCTCTGCCATGAACAGATGAAGAGTCAGTTGACCCGGAGGGGGCTCTCTCACTCCCTCCTGAAGTCGTCGTCGAAGCGGACGATGTCCTCCTCTGTAATATATTCCCCGTTCTGGACCTCGATCACCTCGAGGGGGATCAGGCCCGGGTTCTCCAGGCGGTGCTTCGTCCCTGCCGGGACGAAGGTGCTCTCGCCGGGGCGGACGAAGAAGGAATCGCCGTTGTTCGAGACCCGCGCCATGCCGCGCACGACCACCCAGTGCTCGCTCCTGTGGTGGTGGAGCTGGGCGGAGATGCGGCGGCCGGGCAGGACGGTGAGGCGCTTGATCTGGAAGGAGTCGCCCTTGAGGAGGACGGTGTACGAGCCCCAGGGGCGGTGGACGGTGGTGTGGAGGTCGCAGCGCTCGTCTCCCCTCTCCTTCAGGAGGGCCGTGACCTCGCCGACGCGCTGGGCCTCCCCCTTCGGGCAGATGAGGAGCGCATCCGGCGTGTCGACGACGGCGAGATCGGAGAGGCCGATCGTCGCCACCAGCCGGTCAGAGATGATCAGGTTGTCCCGGCCCTCGATGCCGATGTACTCCCCCCTGATGGCATTGCCCGCGTCGTCCTTCTCGCTCAGACAGTACAGGGCGTCGAAACTCCCGACATCGCTCCACGAACAGGCGAGCGGCACGACGGCTGCCCGGTCGGTCCTCTCCATGATCCCGTAGTCGACCGAGATCTTCGGGGTCTTCGCGTACGCCTCCTCGGCCGGCAGGGCGAAGGCGTCGGCGACCTCGGGCGCCAGGCGCCGGCACTCCTCCATGAAGAGGGCGGCGCGGAAGAGAAACATCCCCGAGTTCCAGAGATAGCCCTCTTTCACGTAGCGCTCAGCCGTCTCCAGGTCAGGCTTCTCGACAAAGGCCTCGACAGCGTAGCCGCCCGGCAGCGGCTCGCCCGGATGGATATAACCAAAGCCGGTGTGCGGGGAGGTGGGGGCGATACCGAAGGTGACGAGGTGGTCCTCTGCGAGGGCCTCTGCCGCCAGAAACGCCGCCTTGTAGGCGTCGCCGGCCTCGATGAGCTGGTCGGAAGAGAGGACGGCGACGGTGTCGTCCCCGCACTCCCCGAGGATCGCGGTCATGCCGCAGGCGATCGCCGGGAGGGTGTTCTTCCCCTCCGGTTCGGTCAGGACGCGACAGGGTGCACCGATCTCGGTGAGCTGGTCGGCCACCAGGAAGCGGTGCGCAGAACTCGTGATCACGTAGATCTCCTCGGGGCGGGAGAAGAGGAGGGCCCGCCGCACTGTCCGCTGGAAAAGGGACTCTTTTCCGAGGAGGGGTATGAACTGTTTCGGGTAGCAGGTCCGGCTGAGAGGGAAGAGGCGCGTGCCAGAACCGCCTGCAAGGATGATCGTCTTCATGGTGGGGTGCTCCGAGGAGGTAATTGTTGTAGTTGAACTGGAGGTCTGTCCATATGGGATTTTTGATCTCATGCCGATGGTGTTTCCAGGTTTGTGGCTACACGCCCCAAATTTTTTTCAGGCTCATTCAGGAATGAGAGATCCGCCGATCGGGAGACCAGGTCATAGATGCCCTTCCCATGTCTGGTCCCGAGCTCCGGTATTTCCCGTGCTGGAATTTCCCTGATCGGCGGAACAACAGGATACCGCGAATTCCGTAACCACCTCTCCCCTTCCCTCTCATAGTACGCCGCGCCGCGCATCTCCTCATAGAACCCGTACTCACTTTCAAACCGCGTCGAGACGAGGTTCGCCATCACCAGCACCTCTTTGCCCGGGTTGATGGTCACATGGCCGTACCCGGGCGGCACCCGTACAAAGTCCCCGGCCCGCGCAGAGACAACCACCACGTCGGAGAGGTCCTTCGTCTGGAGGAGGAAGTGCGCCTCGCCGGCGAGCACCTGATACAGTTCCGGGTGGCCGACGCCGGCCGCATTCTCCGGGTGGTCGTGCCCCTTCGTCTTGACGTACTCGCCGCCGGGGGTGGCAGGCGGGATGACGGTGAGGTCGAACCGCAGGTGCTGCCCCGTGAGCCAGGTGCGGTCCTCGGGGGTGAGAGCGCAGTCGCGGTACATGACGTACAGGGGGGCGTCGAAAGCGCATTTGGGGGCGGCGAGGACGCAGCGCATCTCGTCGACGGTCCGCACCGAGGGCGCGGGGAGGGGGCCTGGCCAGAGGTCTGTCAGGGAGGTGCTTTCGATCACGCGCTCCCTATCTTTCTGGTGCCTGCAGAGTTCGTCCTGCTGCTGCCGGAGGAGGGTGGTCTGTGTCATGCCCCTCCCTCGGCGAGAGACGGCTGTGCGATGGGTATGTGCATGGGTGAATCTCCGGATGGAACGCGCTGTCATTTTCGCGTGTCGCTACATAAAGATGCGCATTTTTTTCTGAAAAATGAGGGGAGTTAAACACATTCCAAATGAGGAAGGCGCATGGGAGGGCGGCGTCCTCCTCTTCCCAGGGAGGGCCGGCCCCCCGATCCAGGGGGGCTCTGGAGGACCGGGCAGGGTCAGGAAGGGGGACCGGTATGACCTGCCGGGGTGGCCCCCTCCCCCTGACCAGAATACGCCCCTATCGGCCCCCGATAGGGGGATCGCACCCCGGATCCGGGCCCGTACCGGCGAGATCCAGCGATCCCGGCATGGCGGGCGGCATTTGAGAAACCCACGAAATGCCGCCCCCTCTCCTGCCCCTCTGGCTGCCTGTATGTGTGCGGGTAATGCCATCCCTTCCCCGGCCCCGGGAGAGGGCGGTGACGGGAAGGGTATGCGGGGGATATCTGCTCCAATCTGGCCTGGATGTGTGCTTTCACGCCTATCGGGAGTGTTTCCGGCCGGACAGGAGGGGTCGCTCCCTCCAGGGCCGACCTGCCGGGGGGTATTGCATTCCCGCCCGGGAGGATCGTTCCCCTTGCAGAGGAACACCATCAGGTCAGGGACGCATCCTGCCTGAAGGATTTCGATGAGCCCGGCGTTGCGGCCTGGTCGCTGAGATGACCGGCCCGATACGGACCAGGGTTGCTGCTGGCGTGGGGAGAGGTTGTCTGGTCTCTCTCCTCTGTATTTATCTGAGAACTATACTTCGGGGTCTATGTCCTGACCTCGCACACGCACTCCCCCCTCCATTGCGGGTCGGAGATGGACCGTGACCAGAACGCGGCGATCGCAGGATTGGGGCTGCAATCTCAGGGGTACGAAGGCCGTACAGGGAAACTTCATCCCTCTATAACGCCGACGAGAAGGAGAGGAGCGCGCTCACCTGTTTCTGCCCCGAAAGTGCCTCTGGCCCTCACCCGACAGTCGAGGCGATGATCTCCCTCGCCCCCTCCTGCACCCTCTGCCTGTACTCCTCCGGGCAGAAAATATAGAAGATCGTCCTGGGCCTGCCCGTGTAGGTGAGGGTGGAGAAGGAGTCGATCTCCTGGACCTTCCCGTCCTTCCTCTCGATCAGGATCGGAAATTTTTCCTCTTCAAGAAGGACGGACGCCGACTTGAAGAGCGAGTTCTCGTTCTTCTCGACGTTGGCGATGATGAGGTCGGGGTCGCACTCCGCCGCGACCGCCGTCTCGATCTCCTGCGCCGTGTCCTGGGTGAACTTTGTCCCGAGCTGGTACTTGAGGTAGGTGTCCTCCTCCTGGGAGATATCTGACTCATAACCCCGCTTGAGGAGGTCCCTCCTCTCCAGCCTCCTGACAAGGTCGGCGGCCGTGCTCTCCGGTCTCGCGAGCACCTGAGAGAGGAGGCGAGCATCGTCGAGGGCGAGATAGTGCTGCAAAAAAGAACTGTTATTCATCCGCATTCTCTCCGCGTCCACGACTGTATCCCTGATGGCGACGGAGAGCGCCCGCTGGAGCATCCCGTTTGCCACGACATTTGTGTGGTGGTAATAGACCTGGGCATACATCAGGAACCGTGCAAGCCGGAAACTCTCGACGGCGTCGATACCCTTCTCATGGACGGTGAGGTCCTCGCGCTGCCTGCTCCCCGTCTTCCTGAGGGTATAGAGGACGCGTTCCAGGTCGAAGTTCCCGTAGGTCACGCCAGCGTGGTAGGAGTCCCGCCTGAGATAGTCCATCTTATTGGCGTCGATGTTCCCGGAGATGATCTGGTGGAGGATACCATTCTGGTCCTCGGACAGAAGGGCAACGACGTCGTCTGTTGTATCGCCGAGGACAGAGACGATCCCCTCCTCCTCCCTGATGAGGCGA
>NZ_JAQVNX010000114.1 GCF_028702905.1 Methanofollis sp. | reverse complement strand
GGATGGCAAGCCACCTCATCGCCAACTTCTCGTACTGCTACACGATCGAGCACGAGACCCTGGGCATGTACCTCCTCAATGAGCGCGAGCACGTACTGGACATGCTCGAACGGATCACCGGCAACCGGGTGAACACCGCGTACATGATCCCTGGCGGCGTCCGCTACGACCTGCGGCCCGAGGACGAGACGGTCCTCAGGGAGACCATCGACCTCCTCGACACAAACCTTACTCGCTACGCGAAGATGTTCGAGACCGGGCCGATGATCGCCCTGCGGAGCAAGGGCGTCGGTATTCTCACGAAGGACCAGGCCCTCGAAGCCCATGCCGTCGGGCCGACGGCGCGGGCCTCAGGCATCGCCGTGGACCAGCGGACCCATCACCCGACATACCAGAAACTCGGCTTCTCCCCGATCGTGCGGGACGAAGGGGACAACTACGCACGGATCATGGTGCGGTTTGCCGAACTCCACCAGAGCATCGGCCTCATCAGGCAGTGCCTGGACAGCCTGCCCGAAGGGCCGGTACGGGGCGGCGGCATCTGCAAGGGCGGAGAAGTGCGCTACTCGGGCGAAGCGCCGCGGGGCGAACTCACCTACTTCGTGAAAGCCGACCGCTACGGGCGGGTCGAGGAGATCGCCATCCAGACACCGTCGATCATGAACATCGACGCCTGCACGCACTACATGCTCAAGGGCGTCACCTCGATCGCGGACGTCACCTCGACCTTCATCAGTTCAGACCCGTGCATCGCGTGCAATGAGAGGTGAAAGGCATGGGAATCTCGATCTTCTGGTATCTACGCGAATTTCTCCGGGCCGAATGGCTCAAGAATTTCTTCTTCGTAAAGACGGCGCCCCTCGTTGACCCGCCGTACTTCAGGGGATACCCGGCCCTCACCGGGAAGGAGTGCACCCACTGCCTCGCCTGCATGATGATCTGCCCGACGCCAGGCGCGATCGAGGTGCTGCGCGACGGCGAGACCTGGACCCCGCACATCTATCCGGGCCACTGCATCAGGTGCGGCCTCTGCGTCGAGGCCTGTCCCGAGGACGTCCTGGACGCAGGAAGGGTGCTGGAGACGCAAACACGCGACCGGACCGACATCACGGTGCGGTACCAGGTGACGGTGAAGCCCGAGGCCTGCGTGCGGTGCGGCAACTGCGTCGTCGCCTGCCCGGTGAACAAGGAGGCCGACCCGCAACTCGCCGCGGGTGGCACCTCGGCAAACGACGAGGTGATCATGAAGATCCACCGGGGCAACCTCTGGGTGGTCCATGAAGAGAAGTGCACGGGCTGCAAGACCTGCGAGAGTGTCTGCCCGACAGACGCCATTGCGATCGCACGGGTCGCCGAAGGGCGGCAGGGGGCGCAAGAATGAGGTTCCTCTTCAACACCGGCAGGACGGCGGCGCAGGGCATCGGGCTCGACAGGAAGGCCGGGGCAGAGTATGCCGAAGCGACCTCCCGCTGCCTGATGAACCCGGTCGATATGATGGACCTCGACGTCGAGGCCGGGGACCACCTCCTTGTGAGGGGACCGGCGGGCGAGGTCGCCCTCTCGGTCGTCCCGGTCGAGGGGACGCCCCGCGGCATGGTCTTCGTCCCTCTCGGCCCCTATGCAAACCATATCCTCGGGGGCGAGACCCACGGGACAGGGATGCCTGACTTCAAGACCATGACAGTCGAGATCGAACCGACGGAGAGAGAGGTGCCGACCGTGGCCGACCTGATGGAAGAGATCGGCGGGGCGGCCTATTCCCCGGAGGAAATGCCATGATCCACACCGACATGGTCTGCCCCTTCTGCGGCTGCCTCTGCGACGACATCGTCGTCGAGACCGAGGGGAACGCGGTCGTGCGGGTGGACAATGCCTGCACCCTCGGTACCCACAAACTGATGAACGCCTCGATGGACCGCCTGAAAGGCCCGATCATGCGGGACGGCGCGGGCTGGCGGGACGCCACCTATGACGAGGCGATCGAGTACGCCGCCGGCGTCCTCCTCGACGCCGACCGGCCCCTGCTGTACGGCTGGTCGAGCACGCAGGGGGAGGCACAGGGCCTCGGCGTCTCCATGGCCGAACTCCTCGGCGGCGTCATCGACTCGACCACCTCGGTCTGCCACGGCCCCTCTATCCTGGCCATCCAGGAGGTGGGCCATCCGGGCTGCACCCTCGGCCAGGTGAAGAACAGGGCCGACCTGATCGTCTACTGGGGTTGCAACCCGACCGAGGCCCACCCGCGGCACATGAGCCGGTACACCACCTATGCCGACGGTTTCTTCCTCCAGAACTCCTTCAGGGAGAGGAAACTCATCGTCGTAGACATCAGGAAGACCGAGACCGCGAGCATCGCCGACGAGTTCGTGCAGATCACACCGGGCGGCGACTATGCGGTCTTCTCGGCCCTGCGGGCGATCGTGCGGGGGCGCGGCGACGTCGTGCCGCCGACCGTCGCCGGCGTGACGAAGGAACAGCTCGAACGGATCGCGGAGATGTGCAAGAGTGCGAAATTCGGCGCCTTCTTCTTCGGCGTCGGGCTGACCATGGCGCCGGGCCGATACAAGAACGTCAGGAATGCCATCGAACTGGTGGACGAACTGAACAGGTACACGAAGTGGACCCTGACGCCCCTGCGGGGCCATTACAATGTCTACGGCTCGAACGAAGTCTTCACCTGGATGACCGGGTACCCGTACGCCGTCGACTTCTCCCGGCAGATCGCCTTCTACAACCCGGGCGAGACGACGGCGGTGGACATCCTGGCGCGGAAGGAATGCGACGCCTGCCTTATCGTGGCAAGCGATCCCGGCGCCCACTTCCCGCGGAAATGCCTGGAACACCTCACATCCATCCCGACGGTGCTCATCGACCCGGCGCGGACGGTGACGACGCCCCTCTGCCGGTGCCAGATACCGACGGCCGTCACCGGCATCGACGCCTCGGGCACGGCCTACCGGATGGACGGCGTTCCGATCCACGTGAAGACGTTCCTGGACCTTGGCTATCCCACGGACACGGAGGTCATAGGCCGCATCTTCGAGAAAGTGCAGGAGGTGAGACATCCATGAGCGAGTTACTCGTCAAAAACGCCTATGTGATCGACCCGATAAACCGCATCGACGGCGAGGTCATGGACATCGCCGTCAGGGACGGCCGGATCGTCGAGGACGTCGGCCCGAAAGCGACCGTGATCGATGCCGAAGGCTGCCTCACTCTCCCCGGCGGCGTCGACTCCCACACCCATGTCTGCGGCACGAAGGTGAACTTCGGGCGGTACATGAGCCCGGAGGACATGCGGGCAGGGAGGGAGGCGCGGCGCGGGGTGAAGCACGCCACGTCAGGCTACTCTGTCCCGACGACCTACGCGAACTCGTACCGCTACGCCGTCATGGGATACACCACCCTCCTCGAAGGGGCGATGGCGCCCCTCGAAGCCCGCCACACCCACGAGGAGTTCTCGGCCACGCCCCTCCAGGACATGATGGCGAACACCCTCTTCGACGGGAACTGGGGTGTTATGAATGCGATCAGGGACGGCGACCAGGACAGGGTCGCCGAGATCGTCGGCTGGACCCTCTCCGCGGTGAAGGGCTTCGGGATCAAACTCACCAACCCCGGCGGCACCGAGGCATGGGGTTTCGGGAAGAACCTGACCTGCATCAACGACGAGGTCCCGAACTTCGGGGTCACCCCGATCGAGATCATCCAGGCGATGATCCGTGCCTGCGAGACCCTCCGCCTCCCCCACTCTGTCCACCTCCACTGCAACAACCTGGGCAACCCGGGCAACTACGCCTGCACGCTCGGGACCTTCAACCAGATCCCCGACCTCAACGAGAAACGCCAGACCCTGTACGCCACCCATGTCCAGTTCCACAGTTACGGAGGGTCCGACTGGAAGACCTTCTGCTCGAAGGCCGAACCGGTGGCGTACACGGTGAACAACAGGCCCCAGATCGTCATCGACATGGGGCAGGTGATGTTCGGAAAGACGACGACGATGACTGCGGACGGCCCGATGGAGTTCAACCTCTATCGCCTCCACCACGACAAGTGGTCGAACCACGACGTCGAACTGGAGACGGGGTCGGGGATCATCCCGGTCTTTTACCGGAGAAAGAACCTGGTGAACTCGATCATGTGGGCGATCGGTCTGGAACTCGCCCTGCTGGTGAAGAACCCCTGGCAGTGCATGCTCACGACCGACAACCCGAATGGTGCTCCCTTCGTGAAGTACCCGGAGATCATCGCCCTCCTGATGAGCAAGAAGTACCGTGACGCCGAGTTCGCGACCGTCCACCCGGACACCGGGTCGAAGGTCGTCCTCCCGGCCCTGGACCGCGAACTCGACTGGAACGAGATCGCCGTCATGACGCGGGCAGGGCAGGCGAAGGCCCTCGGGATCACCGGCATCGGGAAGGGCCACCTCGGCCTCGGCGCCGAGGCCGACATCGCGATCTATCCGATACGGGTCGGGGAGGTCGACCCGGCGCAGGAGTACGGGAAGGTGATCGACGCGTTTTCCCGGACGAAGTACACGATCAAGAGGGGACGGCCGGTCACGCGGGACGGCGAGATCCTGGTCCACGGCGAGAACACGACGATCTGGGTCGACCCGAAGATGGGGCCAGGCCACGACATCGGCCACGACGCGGAGTTTGTGAAGATGTTCGACCGCTACTACTCGGTGCGCATGAGCAACTACCCGGTGCAGGACGAATACCTGAAAAGAAGCCTGCGTATGGAGACGGAGGCGGTCTTCTGATGCGGATCACTCTCTCGATGCGGGAGCGGAAGAACCCGTACATCCCCATCGAGGCCGAGAAGATCGTCCCCTCCATCCTCATGAAAGGGACGGACGTCACCGTCTACGAGGGGAACAAGGTGCGGCGCCTCGCCGATCTCTTCGAGATCGTCGTCGAGGGAGAGGCCGCCTCTGCCGACGAGGTCGAGGTCGTCCTCCGCGGCGACACCTCCCGCGTGAAACGGGTCGGCGAGTACATGGACGGCGGCAGGATCACGATCGAGGGGGACATCGGGATGCACTGCGGCAACTTCATGTCGGCCGGGACCATCGAGGTAAGGGGCAATGCCGCGGGATGGTTTGCCCGCGAACTCCGCGGCGGGACCGTCATCTGCCGCGGGAACACCGGCCACTACTGCGCCGCCGGGTACCGCGGCGAGAAGAAGGGGATGGCCGGGGGGAAGGTGGAGGTCTTCGGGGATGCCGGCGACTTTGCCGCCGAACACCTTTCAGGCGGCGAGGTGATCATCCACGGGAACTGCGGGGACATGCCTGGTGCCGAGATGAGGGGCGGGACGCTCACCATCGGCGGCGACTGCGCCCGCCCATGCGGGAATATGAAGGCAGGCACCTGCACGGTCCTCGGCACTGTCACCGGCATGGTCCCGACCTTCGAACGAACCGGCGAGACTGTCGGCCCTGACGGCAGAACCTTCACCGCATTTGTCGGGGATATCGCAAACAGAGGAAAGGGAAGACTTTTCATCAGGGATTTTCAATATCTGGAGTGATGATCCGGCACGAATGCGGTTATGAGGCGCCGTTGTACTGCAAAAAGTGCGGGCGCCCTCTCGAATATACCGAGCGCAGGGGGATATTCTGCTCCTATTGCGGGCGGCAGGTGACGATGCTCTGCCCGAAGTGCGGCAAGCGCTGGTGACTCAGATCATTCTGCTCCTGACCCACCGGGCGTACTCGGAACGCAATTTTCTTTTTTCCGCATCGTTCAGGTCTTTCCTGCCGGTGTCCTCAAGAAAATCCGCAAGTTTGCAGACGATGGTCTCCGCGTCGCGGTGGTCCTCGGCTTCAAGATAGACGGCGGACCGGGTCACGTCAATCACCTCGCCGCAGACATGGCAGAGTTTCCACCGCTGGTAGGGATCGACGTAGGTGAAGGTGAGGCACCCCGGACAGCGGATGACGTGATACATCAAGGGGAGATCGGCACTGCTCTGTGAAAAAGATTCCTCTCTGCACCGGAACAGGATGGGGGGTCTACCGTCACGCGGACAAAAGCGCAGCCGCCGAGTGTCACCCGGGCCATCCTGTTCCCGCGTATCCGGCCGTCCTACCAGCGCCAGAGGCGCCCTCTCTTTCCAGCAGCACCGCCTGTTCCGTGGACGAT